>JASICF010000368.1 GCA_030044775.1 Candidatus Sulfotelmatobacter sp.
GAGCTCGGCGAAATCCCATCCTTACCTGGCGCTGCTTCTTCTGACTGCGCTGAATCTCCTCAATTACATTGACCGCTCGGTGCTTTTCGCCGTCCAGCCGCTGGTGCAAGGCGAATTTCATCTGAGCAACACGCAGGTCGGGTATCTGACCAGCGCTTTCCTGCTTTTCTACATGGTTGCCGCGCCATTTGTGGGACCGCTCGCCGACCGTTATTCGCGAAAACTCATCATCGTGCTCGGCGCGATTTTCTGGAGCGCCCTCACGCTGCTGACTGCTGTCACGCATAACTACACCGAATTGCTCATTCGTCATACCCTCGTCGGCATCGGTGAAGCGACGTTTGTGACTATCGCTCCCACATTTGTTGCCGACTTGCTTCCGGAAAGGCAGCGGGGACGAATCCTGGGGGTGTTTTATCTGGCGATTCCCGTGGGAACGGCGGCTGGATATTTGCTGGGCGGGCATCTCAGTCCAACCCACGGATGGAGATTTCCTTTTTATATTGCGGCATTCCCAGGGTTTCTGCTGGCACTGGCGGTTTTATTTTTGCACGAGCCCAACCGCGGACAGTTCGACACGGAACAGAATACCCTCGAGCGGGGAACGATCCAGGGGTTGGTGCGCAATCCGGCCTTTTGGACTTCGACCTTCGGCATGGCAATGATGACATTCGCGCTGGGCGGCATCCAGGTGTGGATGCCAACATTTCTTTCGCAGGAGCGAGGATATTCGCTGGAGTCGGCGAATTTCATGTTTGGCATCATCATTGTCGTAGATGGCATTGTGGCATCGCTCGCGGGCGGCTGGCTGGGCGATTACCTGCTACCGCGCATGAAGAGCTCTTATTATTTTGTTTCGGCGGCGAGCATGGCTTTGGGCGTACCGTTCATGGTCGTGGCGCTATTCGTGCGTGGGCCGGTGATGATTCCCTCGATTGCAGTGGCGGCCTTCTTCCTGCTTCTCAACACTTCGCCGCTAAATGCGGCAGTGATCAATTCCGTGGATGCCAATATTCGCGCGACGGCATTGGCGGTAAACATTTTTGTGTTTCATCTGCTGGGCGACGTCCCTTCGCCCACGTTGATGGGGTACGTCGCCGACAAGCGCACTCTGCAATCCGCATTCATTCTGCCGGTAATCGCGATGATCGCCTCCTCTGCCATACTGTTTTACGGGATGAAATTCGCCCCGACGATGCGAATTGGAAGCGCACAAGCAGGGAAGAGTTAGCGCGGAATGGCTTATTTTTACTGGACTGCAGGAATCATTCTCGCGCTGGCCTGGTTTTCCCGTATCGTTGATGCCGCGCGCGGAATGCCCAGCGTCGCCGATATTTCCCGTCCGGAGTGGAATCGCAATCCTGTTTCTTCCGCAGGCGATCCGCGGGTCTCGATTATTGTGCCCGCGCGAAATGAAGAGCAGGATATCGAAGCCTGCCTGACCAGCCTGCTTCGCCTCGATTACGAAAACTACGAAGTCATCGCGGTCAATGACCGCTCCACTGATCGCACCCGCGAGATTATGGATTCGATGGAATCCCGCTTCTCGCAAAGACAGCGAGAGGTGGGGCACCCCGACAAGAATCTCTTGCGCGTGATTCATCATCGCGAGCTGCCTGCGGGCTGGCTTGGCAAGACCCATGCGATGTGGACGGGAGCGAATGAAGCCGGCGGCGAGTGGCTTTTGTTCACCGACGCCGATGTTCTCTTCAAGCCCGATTCCGTTCGCCGGGGTGTGGCCTACGCCGAAGCCGAAAAGGCCGATCACGTTGTGCTCTTCCCCCAGATGATCATGCAGACTCCGGGCGAGTACATGATGATTGCTTTTTTTCAAACCATGTTTGTGTTCGGACATCGTCCGTGGAAAGTTGCCGATCCGAAGGCGCGCGACCACATGGGCGTTGGCGCTTTCAACTTGATTCGCCGCAGTACGTACGAAGCAATCGGAACCCACGAAATGCTGCGCATGGAAGTCGTCGACGATATGAAGCTGGGCAAACTTGTAAAGAACGCCGGATTCGCCCAACGCAATGTTTTCGGCGGCGATTTGATTTCGATTCGCTGGGCGCGCGGCGCGATGGGTGTAGTCGATAACCTGACGAAGAATTTTTTCGCGGTGTTGTCGTTCCAGTGCTGGCGTACGGTGATCTCGGCGTTTGGTTTGTTGTTTCTCAACCTCTTGCCGTTTCTGGGCCTTTGTTTTGCCCATGGTTGGCAGCGCCTGCCCTATGCAATTGCGCTCGCATCGATGTTTTCCATTTATGTAGGCATGTCCTGGCGGTCGCGGGTTCCGGCTTATTACTTTCTGTTGCATCCCGTCAGCACAGCACTGTTTATCTACGCGTTGCTGCGCTCCATGGTTCTCACCTTGCGCAACGACGGCATCGTCTGGCGCGGGACGAAATATCCGTTGGAGGAGCTCAGGAAGGGAATGGTGTGAGCGAGCGGCAGCGTTTCTCGCTAGTGCTCCTCAACATCGGCTTCGTTGCCGTAGGTGGCAGAGGGTGACACGGTTGGATAAGTCTTAGCCGGTTTCTTCGTAGGGCGGATGTTGCCGGCGCTGTAGTGTCCCTGTTTTTCCACATCGTATTCTTTGGGTAGCGGCGGGATCAGCGCCGCTCCGCCGGTGAGCTGGCTCACACGCTTCAGGATGATCTCCGCCCGGCCGTTATACATCTTGACCGGTCCGTGGATTTCGATGACTCGCCCGGCGAGCCGCCGCACATCGCCCACATCTTTTAGATCGGAGCCGAAAACGATCACGCTGAATGGACAGCTAAGTTGATCTTCGCAAAAATCGATGAAGTGAACGCCGTGTGACCCGGCTTTCACGTGCGTTACTTTTCCCGTGATGCATTTGTTCTCGCCCACGTGCTGGCGGGCCTCACCGATCGGAAGACAGTCAGATGCTGCAAATGCGGCCGCTGATAAGAAAACGAGGATCGTCAAGACGATATAGCTTGCTCTCAGCATGAGGTTCGGACTCGTCCGCGCACCGGGCCGCTGGGTGATCTTGCCGTCAGTTTGGGGATGTGAACAAGTGCAGATGTCACACAAGGAACGTGGAAAAGCTGCGGGCTGCTGACGTCGCTGGTCTGGGCCAGCCCCCGCCAATCCTGGGTCTCGTGGACGAAAAGAAGCGTTCCCAATCTTACGGGCACGACGCGGCCTTGGAGGCGGTAATCATCTGCTCGTATGGCAGGGATCCCTGATTCGGAGCTTTCGGATTCGACGGCGCAGCCGCTGAAACCTGAAGGGGTTCCAAGGCAGTCATGCACCGGAGAACATAGGGTTGAGTAGTCAGCGCATATTGCAAGTTCGGTGGCGGAGGCGCGAAAAGACCGGGAGACCATTGCACGGACAAGCGTTCGACTGCTATCGGAGCCATTGAGAATGTTCCAACCGCGGTGAACTGAATCTGTCCATTGTTTGTGGCGGACTGGATCTGGATCGATTGAAGCTGCCGGCCGGACGTGCTACAGGCCGTGCTCAGGCAGAACGCGAGGCAAAAG
>JASICF010000369.1 GCA_030044775.1 Candidatus Sulfotelmatobacter sp.
CGATCGTCTGGTATTCGGTATTCACTTTTCTCAGCGCGTTCGTCACCGGCATATGGCAGTTGGCGATTTTGCGCCTGCTTGCCGGAATCGGCATTGGCGGCGAGTGGGCGATGGGCGGGACTTTCGTCGCCGAAGAGTGGCCCGAGCATCGCCGCACCATGGGCGCCGGTTTGATGCACACCGGCTATTACGTCGGCATCTTTCTAGCCGCGCTTGCTAACTACGGCATCGGCAGTCACTACGGATGGCGCGCCATGTTCATTGTCGGCGGCGTGCCAGCCCTGTTCCTCGCCTGGATCCGTTACGGAGTTTCCGAACCTGCCGCCTGGAAAAAGAAGGAAGGCATAATCCGCTCGTGGGCCGTCTGGAAGCCATTCGCGGTTTTGTTCTCACCTTCATGGCGCAGGCGAACCATCCTGAATTCCATTTTCATGCTGGCGTCGATCTGCGGATTATGGGCAGGAACGGTTTATGTCCCAGCCGCGATTACGCTGCTCGCCGAAGCGGGAGGCAGCACCACGCCGCAGGCCGCTCAACTGGCATCGTGGGGCGTGATGCTAGTCTCGTTCGCTACGATTCTTGGTTGTCTCCTGATGCCATGGCTGGCTGAACGGCTGGGGCGCCGTGGCGCTCAAGCGGTATTTTTTAGCTTGATGCTCGTCTTCATCGCGCTGACCTTTGGCGAGGTCTTCTACCTCGGGCCGGGTGCTCTGCCCTGGTTTTTCGTGTGTTTATTTTTCCTGGGATTAGGGGGCGCGAATTTTGCCGTTTACACGCTTTGGCTTCCCGAGCAATATCCCACCGAATGCCGCGCCAGCGCGTTTGCATTTGCTACTTCGTTTGCCCGTTTCGGCGGGGCTGGGATCACTTTCCTCGTAGGCAGCGCCGTGCGCCATTACGGATCGATTGGAAAACCCGTGGCGCTGACCGCAATCGCCTTCGTGATCGGGCTGCTGCTGATTCCGTTCGGCTCCGAAACCCGCGGGAAGAGTCTGCCGGCTTAAACGGCTCGAAGACAGATTCTGAACCAAGAAGAAACTTTCAGAAGTTTTCCAGCACGACCTCTTCGACATCTTCAATGTGCCGCAGCATCGCGGCTTTCGCGGCTTCAGAATCGCGGCGCTGAATGGCTGCCAGGATGCGGCGATGGCCCTGGAGCGATTTCTGCGACCGCCCGCCTACCTGCAGTGATTTTGTCCTTGTCTCGCGCAGCAGGTCCATAAGGATGTCGATTACTTTCAACACTACGGTATTTCCCGAAGCCAACGCCACGTTGTAGTGGAATTCGGCATCTTCATCGACGACCGGCTCGCCCTGCCCTTGTTTCTCTTCCTGACGCTCTAAGATCGCTTCCAGTTCGGCGATTTCCTCCGTCGTAGCATGCGTGGCCGCGCGCGAAGCCAGCGGCGGCTCGATCATCTTGCGAAAATCGAGAAGCTCGCTGACGGCTTCTTTTCTTCGCTTGAGCGCGTTGGCAAACGGATTGGCCGCGGCGTCGCCATGCACGTCGCGGACGATGGTTCCCGTCCCCTGGCGGGCCTCCACCAGTCCGAACAGTTCCAGGCTGCGAATAGCGTCGCGGATCGAGCCACGGCTTACCTTCAATATCTCCGCAAGTTCGCGTTCGGCGGGAAGCTTGTCGCCGGGCTTGAGCTTTTTGAGAATAAGGCGCTCGATCTGCCGCGCCACTTCTTCATAGACTTTGTTTCTGCGAACCACCTGGAAATCTGGTTTCGTGCTGGTGGCCATGGGAACCTCCGCATGGTTCGATAAACGGACCAGCTAGCGAAGGGAGTATAGCGCGGCTGCGCTAGATTTGACACTCATTTAACAATCATCCCGATCGCGGGTTCACCAGTGATTGGTGTGCCTGCGCGCAATCCTGATGAGGATTCTGCGCACGGAGGCCCACTCCAATTCGACAGGGAGCGCCTGTGCTCGCCAATAAAGGAAACTCAGTCACACCGTTTTCGCCAGCAGCTTGGTGCAGTTATAGATAGTCCGGCTGACGGTCATCGGCAGACCGACGCGCTCGCCCACTTCCACCACCGCGCCTACCAGCGCTTCCAGTTCCATCGGTCGTCCCGCTTCGAGATCCTGCAGCATCGAGGTCTTATGCTCGCCAACCTTTTCTGCCCCCGCCATCCGCTGATCGATAGTAATCGGCAACTCCATTCCCAACTTGTGCGACACTGCTTCCACTTCCTCCATAATGGCGCGAATCACGGGTCCTACTCCCGGGTCGCGCACCATTTGCACAATTGTGGCCCGGGTGAGGGCGCTCACCGGATTCAGCGAAGCGTTTCCCAGAAGCTTCACCCAGATTTCGTGCCTCAGCCGCGTCGTCACGGGACACTTTAATCCCGCTGCAATCATCGCCTCCGCAATGCTGCGAATGCGCTCCGAACGCGAGCCATCCGGCTCTCCCAGAGAAATGCGGTTGCCCTCGATATGGCGCACCACCCCGGGCGAGGTGATTTGCGTCGCCAGATAAACAATCGATCCAACAACCCTGCGCGCCTCTACCGCCGCCGAAATCACGCCGCCAGGGTCGACTCGTTCGAGTCGTAAACCGTTCCACTCGCCGCCGAAACCCTGAAAGTACCACCAGGGAATTCCGTTCTGTAAGCTGACAACCGTAGTATCCGGGCCGAGAACGCGCGCCAGATGGGGAGCAAGTTCCGGAAGCCCGTGCGCCTTGACGGCAAGAAAAACCACATCCACCGGCCCGACTTCCTCGAGTGAAGCGGCGATTCTCGGATGCGCGATAAAATCGCCCTCCGTGCTTTGCACCTCGACTCCACGTTCCTGCATGGCGCGAAGGTGCGGCCCGCGCGCAAAAAGCGTCACGTCGCATCCGGCGTGGGCCATGCGCGCGCCCACGTAAGCGCCAATGGCTCCCGCGCCGGCAATCAGGAATTTCATAGTTGGTCTTCCGACAGCGCAGCGGCAACCGCCCGCCGGCGAATCTTTCCCGTCGCCGTCGTCGGGATGGCATCGACAAAGTAAATCTTTGCCGGGCACTTATATTCCGCCAGGAAATCGCGGCAGTGATTGATCAGTTCCTGGGAGGTCGCTCCTTGCTTCTCGTGCAATACGATGGCGGCGGCTACTTCTTCGCCCAGGGTAGGATGCGGGCAGCCAAACGCCACCGCTGCCGCGACCGCGGGATGGCGTAGCAAAACCTCATCCACTTCATGAGGAGCGATGTTCTCTCCGCCCCGAATGATGATGTCTTTGATCCGTCCGGTAAGGTGCAGGTAGCAGTCGGAATCCAGATATCCTTGATCTCCCGTGCGGAACCACCCATCGACGAAGGCGCGCGAGTTGGCCTCGGGATTGTTCTCGTATCCCTTGAATACGTTGGCTCCCTGAATGGCGATTTCCCCGCGCACATTGGTGCCAAGATGTTTGCCAGCCTTGTCCATGATGCTGATACGCAAACCGATTCCCACGCCTACCGAGCCGGCCTTGCGGTGTTGCGGCGGCAGCGGGTTCGAGGTCATCTGGTGGGAAGCTTCTGTCATGCCATACGCTTCCACGAACGGAACGCCGAAGCCGCCTTCGATCTTGTGAATCAGTTCCGGCGATAACGGAGCGCTGCACGAGCGCAGGAAACGCAAGCTCGCCGCTTCCGCCGGTTTTCCCCGAGTCCGGGCCAGCAAAAGCTGGTGCATGGTTGGAACCCCCGAATACCAGGTTACGCGATGGTCGGCGACGGTCCGCCAAAACGAGAGAGCGTTGAATTTGGATGGAACTACCACTGTCCCGCCAGATAACAGCGTCGACATGGTCGACCCGATCAGCCCGTGAATGTGGAACAAGGGCATCACGCACAGCGAAACGTCTTCTTCCGAAAGTCCGTAGTGATTGGCAATATTCGCCGAGTTAACGGCCAGATTGAAATGCCGCAGCGGAACCCGTTTGGGTTTCCCCGTACTTCCGCTCGTGTGCAGGATTAGCGCAATGTCGTCAGCAGTCGGCTCCGTCGCTTTGCATCCGCTGGGGGCGTTGGCCAGATAAACTTTTCCCTGTTCATTAATCTCGACCGAGTAGACAGGAATCTTGCGGTCTTTCGCCGCCGTGCGAACGAACTCCGCGCCTACGGGAGGGCAGAGCAGGATGCGAGCGTCCGTATCTCCGAGAAAAAAATGGAACTCTTCGTAGGGATAAGCTGGGTTGAGCGGGGCAGCAGTTCCGGCAATCGACGCCGCCAGGAAAGCCACGATGGCTCTCAATCCGTTCGGCATCGCAATGGCTACGGCGTCCCCGCGGCGAATGCCTGCCGAAGCCAGCGCGTCTGCCATGGTCAACACCTGCTCCCGCAGCGAATCGAAGCTCACGCGGATCCCGAACTCGGGAATAACTACCGCAGTGTGGCTGTCGGCAAAATGCAAAACATCCAGCAGAGTGTTCACCGATTTGAGTGTCATGGGTTTATGCCTCTGGCGGGGGAGTTGGATGGCGAGTCGAGTTCAGCTGTTGTCCGAACGAAATGGTTTCCTTCATCCTCAAATCGAGCCGCATGCGCGGCAAGGCCCGGCTTTAGACGGAATAGCCTTCCGCGCTTAAGGCTTTCTTGAACTCGCTCAGGAAAAACTGCACATTATCTTCCGTAGCCAACGGACCCATTACGCCGATGCGGAACACCTTGCCCGCCAGCGGCCCGAAGCCTCCCGCGATTTCAATGCCCGGTCCGTCGAGCAGTCGCTTTCGCACTTTGCCCTCCTCCACTCCGGCCGGCACGCACACCGTGTTCAGCGTAGGAATGCGATGCCGCTCGGGAACGTGCATCCTCAGCCCCAGAGCCTCAATGCCTTTCGCGAAAGCCTTGCTGCAGCGGCGATGCCGCTCCCAGCGGTTCTCCAAACCTTCCTCTGCCATCACCATCAACGCTTCGCGCAATGCGTAGAACATGGAAATCGGCGCGGTGTGATGATACCGGTGCGAAACCGTCGAGTAATCGTGAATCAGCTTGAGATCGAGATACCAGCTTCGTGGAGCGGTCTTTCGCGCACGCAGAAATTCCATCGCTCGCTGCGACATCGCCATGGGCGAAAGCCCCGGCGGGCAACTCACTCCTTTCTGCGTGCAACTGTAGGCAACATCGATTCCGGTTTCGTCAAATTCGACCGGCAATCCTCCGAGCGACGTAACGCAGTCGCCGATCACGAGTGCCCCGGCTTCATGCGCCGCTTCGCAAATCGCGCGCCCGGGTTGCAAGGCTCCGGTAGAAGTCTCAGCATGCACGAATCCAACCACGTTCGGTTTCTCGCGCTGGATGAAGTCGCGCGCTTCATCGTCGGAATAGGTTTCGCCCCAACTCTTTTCGAAGCGAACAACAATCGCTCCGTTGCGTTTCGCCATTTCCGTGAGTCGATCGGAAAAATAGCCATTCGCAAAAACCGCAAACTTGGCTCCCGCATCGATGAAGTTGGCCACGGCCGCTTCCATGCCGGCGCTGCCAGTGCCGGAAATGACCAGCGTCGCGCCCTGGCTGACCCCATAGGGAGCTTTCAATAGCTCCTGCACGTCATGCATCACTTCGATGAAATACGGGTCAAGGTGCCCGACGATTGGCTTCGAGAGCGCCTCATAAACTCGCGGGTGCACCATAGTCGGGCCCGGCCCAAACAAGTAGCGGCGCGGCGGATGTAATGCGGCAAGTGCAACGGCGGCGGGTTGTTCAATCGTGCTCATGATGACATTTCACTCCCGATTCGATGCCAGAAAGTTCAAACTCATAACATTCTGAACAAATAACATGCTAATAAAATACATGAAAGCAATTAACGCTTCTAATGTGGCAGAGGCATGCTCGAAACACAATTTCACAGTGAGCGCTTTCAGCCTTCGCCCCGTCAAATCAATTCTTTCGATCCTCGCAATCGCAATTGTGGATACGCGACACGCGACGCTTCTCTTCTCGGCACGCTGCCTGGCGCCGCAGCCGAAGCAACTGTTTCACGACTTAGCCGAATTTCTAAACCGGCGAATGATGACCCAGAACGATCATCTCCTCGGCAACGCGTCGAGCTTCCGCCAGTGTTGTCGCCGCTTTACGGTCGATTTCTGCCGGCAGATTCTCGCGAATCTTCGCTAGCTCCTCATCGAAAATGCGCGTAATAAGTTCCGGGGAGTGCTTCACCGTTTTGCCATCGTCGCCCGCAACCTGCACTTTGTGGCGGACGCGCTGGGCGATCATCAAACGATAAATACGGTCGGTGGCTAAGTCTTCCATATAGCCGTCCAGTAAGCTCGCGCCTCTCCCACTCAGCACGCCATTGCGGTAACGAATTACCGTCCGCACCGCCGTTCGCGTCCCAGCAAGGGAGACTTGCCCCACTCCCTTTGGAACCGGTCGCAAATCTGGATGCGAATTTGCCATCTTTGGTCGTTTCGCAATCTGATTGGGATAGGGAAACTGCGCCACGGCAATTTCATTTTGATCGGGATGCCCGGTCCAGGCTCCATCCATCAGGCAATTGGCTTCATTTTTTTTGTCCTGCTCGAGCACTTTCAGCGCGCGGGCGTTCAACTCTTTATCGCTGCGGCTGGGATAAAGGGCCGTCATGCCGCCAATGGCGTGCGCGCCGTGCTTGTGGCAAATCTCCGGCATCAGCGCGCGAAAGTTCTGGAAGAAAGCCACGTCATGCGGAATTGTATTGCGGTCGGGAAGAATCCAGTTTGGATCTTCCAGCATGAAGTCGAGGAGGGAGGCCATATAGTCCCAGCGCCCGAGATTCAGCCCCAGGCAATGCTCGCGCAGATTGAAAAGAAATTCCTCCATCTCGTAGGCCAGCGGGTGTGCTTCCACTAGAGCCATACACTTGATGTAATCCTTGGGCAAGCCTTTCTGCTTCGCCAAAGCCTGAAACAGATCGCGCCACCAGAAGGCTTCTTCAGCCGATTCGCTCTTTGGAATGTAGACCGAAAAATTATGCGGCAGCCACGCCGGATCGATCTGATACCAGATCAAGGCGAGATCGAACAGGGAAGCGGAGACAATCTCATCCTTGATTACTCCACCTTGGCCGATGTGCAGGCCGCGCGGCCGCACCCACGTCACCGTCTTCGACCGCTTCACCGAAACCTTCTTCTGGCGTTTTTTGTCCTCGTAGCTCAACTCGTATTTGTATGCGGCGATCGTGTTCTCAATCGCCAGCATGATGTGTTCCCACAAATTCGCGGTCGAATCCTCCAGATCGATCATGACTGCGGGAGACCCTGAATTCAGCAGCTTCACCGTCAACTCTGCATCGTCGGCCGGGCCGGTCATCTGGTTGCGCTGGTCGGCGCACCAATCGGGAACTTCGATTTTCCAATCCGAAGAGGTCGCTTCCGAAGCTGGCAAATAATTCGGCGGATGGCCTTCCTGCGATCCGCGCAATACCTCGCCGCGCTTTGCAACCAGCTTCTGCTGCCAGGGCGTAAACTGCTTGTGCAGTGGCAGTAGAAATTCGAAGAAGCCCTTCGGCAGATCCTTCTGGGGATTCAAGTCAGCCGGGGCATAGTTCATCGCTTGAGCGGTGGCATTTTCTGTATGGGATGCCATGGGCGAATCCTCGAACGCACCCCGCCAGAGGAGGTAGGTAAGCTGAGGCGGCGTCAGCGTTTCCTGAGCGATCAATATCCTAGTCGCAAAACCGCCTCACTTCAATGTGCGGCTACCCTCAGATGGCTTTGCCGGTCGTGTAGTTGCGCGGCCTACCGGATGGTGATGAAAAAATATGCACTCATTGCCAGGCCAAGGCCGATCACTGCCACTCTCATCTTGTGCGGGTCAGCCTTCTGCGCATAATGCGCCCCAAACCATCCTCCGGCAAGCGCGCCGGCAACCATCACCATGCACTCCCGCCACAAAACCGCTCGAGCCGCAATGAAGGTAACAACCGCGACCGCGTTGATTGCAGCCGCCAGCAGGGTTCGGATCGCTCCCATGGCGTGAATATCGCGCATACCCAGCGCCGTCAGCATTCCCAACATAACGAACCCGATACCTGCACCGAAGTATCCGCCGTAGATCCCCACAAACAACTGGACGAAGCAACTCGCCGCTACCGCAGTCCACGAAAGCGCGCGAAGATCGTCCATGCTGTTCGTTTTACCGGCGATCGTGCGCGTCGAATTGCCGAAAGTGAACAACAAAGTGCCGCATAGCAGCAGCCAGGGAATCAGGTGCAGAAAGGTATGCTGGGGCGTGTGCAGTAGAAGCAGGGCTCCCGCCCACCCTCCCACGATGCTGGTAATGAGCAAGGGGACCAGCAGCCGCACCGGAGCATTCAGCCGTTTCATGTACGCAATCGAGCTGGCTGCCAACCCTGGCCACAGCGCGACCGTGTTGGTTGCATTCGCTGCCACCGGCTCGACGTGCAAAAACAGCAATGCCGGAAACGAAATGAAGCTGCCGCCGCCGGCTACCGCATTCAGGGTCCCGGCAATCACTGCGGCAAAGAAAAGAAACAACGCCTCTGTTAAGTGCAAGCTTTCAGGATGCATGAGCGAGTAGAAGCGTCGCAAGGCTTCGGGCCGGCGGCTTCCAATCGGCCGAATCACAAGCGCGGCAGAATCTGCAATAATATTCGCGATTGAGTCGCGGATGGCTTCCTGAATTCAACCCGGCCCTGCCTGTCCATGTCATCAACCGAAATCGAAAGCATCGCCGCTGAAATCCTCTCCGCTTATCGGTCTGGCCGCATGGTCGATCCTCCCTCCGTGCGGGCTGGATTCGATCTCGACGCTGCCTACGCGGTTGAGGCCAGGCTTAGGCAACTGCGCGAAGCCACGGGTGAGAAATCCGCCGGCCGCAAGGTCGGCTTCGCCAACAAAGCCATGTGGCGGGTTCTTAAGCTGGAAACTCTGCTGTGGGCTCACATGTACGACCGTACCGTCCACCATGCGCCG
>JASICF010000036.1 GCA_030044775.1 Candidatus Sulfotelmatobacter sp.
CGGTAAACATGGAGTCTCCGTTCTGGACAATGGAATATCTTAAACCTCGCGCAGCGGAGTATGCCGGGGCATCAGCAGGGCCTCTTGGTGTACTTTCACGGTACCAATTCGTAAGACGCACCGAACTGCCGACTATTCTGCGTAGGGATCGCGCAGGTAACCCTCGATGGCGATATCATCTCCAAAGCGATGCAGGCGAGAATGGCGCAGCTTAAGCTTTCCTGGCGGTGTGCGGAGGCTGCCCTCAGCAACCAAAGGAACCGCATTCGTGCCGCCCATAATCTGCGGCGCGTAATAGAAGTAGACCTTATCGACGACACCGGAAGTCAGTGCGCTCCCGTTTACAGCCGATCCCCCTTCGATCATCAGGCTGGTGATCTCGAACTCTCCCAGACGGCGCACGATCGCGGGCATGTCGAGACGGCCACCCGCGGCCAAGGGCACTTGTTCGACTCGAATGCCGCAAGCACGCAATTCATTTTTCTTTTCTGCATCCGGGGAAGCGCAAAACACGAGCACATCGTTTTCGCGCGTGCCCTCAGAAACGCTCCGCACAAGACGCGATTGTAACGGCAAGCGCAGATGCGAATCCAGGATCACGCGCAGCAATGGACGCCGCCGCGGCTTGCCGCTGCGGTCGGTGAGCAGAGGATCATCGGCGAGTATCGTGCCCACCCCGACGAGGATCGAATCGCTCTCATGCCGCTGTTCATGCACGTGCGCGCGCGCGGCTTCGCCGGTGATCCATCCGCCTAATGGCGTTCCTGGTGCATGCTGGGCTTGCGGGCCTGGAGTTGGTGCGATTTTTCCATCGAGTGTCATCGCCGCCTTCAACGTGACGAATGGAACCCGATGCTGAATGTAACGCGCGAACGCCTCGTTCAGCCTGCGCGCCTCTGCTTGCAAACCTCCAACCTCTACCTCAATTCCAGCAGCCTGAAGTTGTTCGAAGCCGCGGCCGCTTACTTGCGGATTAGGATCGACCATCGAAGCTACCACCCGGCGCACTCCAGCGGAGATCAACGCGTCGGTGCACGGTGGGGTACGGCTCTGGTGCGCATGTGGTTCGAGATTGATGTAGAGAGTTCCGCCCCGAGCTTTCTCTCCCGCCTGTTCGAGCGCCAGAATTTCGGCGTGTTTTTTGCCATCGTAGGTATAGGTGCCTGTTCCCACGATGCTGCTCTGCGCATCAACCATTACCGCGCCAACGTACGGATTCGGGGAAGCAAGCCCAATGCCCTGACGGGCAAGATCGAGTGCCCGCTGTAGAAGTTCCTGGTCGGTGGAATGGTCAGGCGTCATTCGGTGCGAAATGGTGAGTCCCTGGAAAGTGCGCGGAATCAGCACGCAGTAGACAATGCGCCCGCCGTCTGCTCGGCGCTACGAGTCATTCGTTTAGTCAAACAGCGAATCGACAAATCCTTTCGGATCGAATGGCAGCAGATCGCCTGCCTTTTCGCCGACCCCTACATAGCGCACCGGCAATCCTAACTCACGAGAGATGGCAACCACTACGCCGCCTTTCGCAGTCCCGTCCAGCTTGGTGAGCACGATCCCGGTGACACCCGCCGCCTGCGTGAACAGGCGTGCCTGCTGCAGGCCATTTTGTCCGGTTGTGGCGTCCATTACGAGCAGGGTTTCGTGTGGCGCCCCCGGAACGATGCGCTGAGCCGTGCGCCGCATTTTTTCCAACTCGGCCATGAGGCTGGCCTTGGTATGCAAGCGCCCGGCGGTATCGACAATGACATAGTCCGTTCTCCGTGCCGTTGCGGATTGCAGCGCGTCAAACAGCACCGCCGCCGGATCGCCGCCCGGCTTGGTCTTGATCACTTCCGTCCCCGTGCGCTGGCCCCAGATTTCCAGTTGATCGATTGCGGCCGCTCGGAACGTATCGGCTGCACAGAGTAATACGTTCTTGCCTTGCGAGCGAAACACCTGAGAAAGTTTGCCGATGGTGGTGGTCTTGCCCGTTCCATTCACGCCAACCACCAAAATGACTTCCGGAGTTCCATCGACCGTTCGAACTGGCTGAGTATTGGCCGCACTCAAGATGGTCAGAAGCTCCTCTTTGAGAAGGCGTTTGAGTTCCTGCACGTCCTTGATCTGTTTCCGGTCGGCTTTGTCGCGCAGTTTGCCAAGGACTTCCTGCGTGGTGGTCGAGCCCAGATCGGCGCCGATGAGCGTAGCTTCCAGATCGTCGAGGGTATCGCGATCGATCTCCTTGCCAAAAGAAACCACGTCGTCGATGCGCTCCGAGAGGTTTTCACGTGTGCGCGTGACCGCCTGCTTCATGCGCTCGAAAAGGCCTGTTTTATTTGTTTCTTCGAGACTGCCGAATAAAGTTTGAATCATGAGGCTGCCTACAGGCGATTATAGCTGTGCCGGTGAGCATCGCAGGAAAGCCAGCGAACGAACGGAATGCTGAAGAAGAGCAGTTGATCGAGAGAATAGATGGAAGGTTTACACCGGTGTTCGTTCCAAAGCCGCAGTTTCAGGTACCGGAACCGTCTTAGCAGGGCTTGCCTCGGCGACCGCATCCTGGCTTACGGGTCTCTTGATCGAAAAGCGTTGGATGCGGATCTCTCCGCGTCCGTAAACCGCCAGCAATGCCGCGACTGGAGCGGGATCGAGCCGCTTGCCGGCGAGATTCTGAATGATCTTCAAAGCCTCATCCGGAGTGTGTGCGGTTTGATACGGACGATTTGTGGTCAGTGCGTCGAACGTGTCGGCCACGGCAATTACTCGCGCCAGCAGCGGAATCTCATCTCCCGTGAGCCCATACGGATAACCACGTCCGTCCAGCGCTTCGTGGTGCAGTTCAATTCCGGGCAGCATCTCGGCCAGCTGTGTTACCGGCCGCAAAATATTCGCACCCTTGGTAGTATGCGTTTTCATGACCTCGAACTCTTCCGCGGTCAGAGCGCCTGGTTTCTTCAGGATGCGGTCTTCAATGCCGATCTTGCCGACGTCATGAAGTTGAGCGGAAATCTGCAGCGTCTCCATGAATGTGGCATCCAGCTTCATTTCTTTGGCGATCAGCATTGAGTAACGCGTGACGCGATCGGAGTGACCGCGAGTGTAGGGATCTTTTTCGTCGACCGCGCCGGCCAGCATCTGGATCGAGCCCAAAAACAATGCGCGATTCTCCTCGGCGGCACGCTTCAGGTCCTCGACGAAGTGTTCGAGCTCCTCCGACATAGTGTTAAAAGTCTCGGCTAGTTCGCCGATTTCAGTCCGGCTTCGCAACTGCGCCCGCTGAGAGAAATCTCCACGCGCCAGTGCGCGGCTCGACTGCGTGAGAATCTGCAATGGATTGGTAATTCTTCGCGCCGCGATAATGCTTACGAAAATGCTCACCAGCACGGCCAGCAAAGCGAGCAGGCGAGCCGTGCGCTGCATTTCGTAAACTCCGCGGTAGGCCTCCAGACGGGGCTTCTGCACCACCACTGCCCAGTCAAGCGCGGCGACTGGGCTGTACGTTCCGAGCATCTGAGTGCTGTTGTTGCCCTCATGTTCGGCGAATTCTTTGGTTGCGGCTAGCTGCCCCTTGCTGCCCTCATCCACAAAGTTGCGGACGATTTCCAGATTCTTCATGTCCTGGCCGGTAACATATTGCGGAGTGCCGGCGGCCACCAGCCGACCCTGCGCATCCACAACATAAGGAATCAGTCCGCCGCCGCTGACTTCGTGCAGACGGCGAATCAGAAACTGCAGATCCACGACCACGCCGACCATGCCCAGAACGCGTCCATCGTAGCTGACCGGATTGCTAACCAGCACGACCGTCCGCTGCATTTTGTCGTCCTGAACCTGAAGCGCCTGACCGGTATAGGCGCGGCCGTCGCGGGCCGCGTCAAAAGCGTGCTGAAGTTCGCGCTGCAGGAACGCATCAGGCGCAATCCGCCCTGCAGAAATACCTTTCGCATCGGAATTCAGAAGCGTGGCATACGCCAGGTCGTCGGAAGAAGAAAC
>JASICF010000370.1 GCA_030044775.1 Candidatus Sulfotelmatobacter sp.
CCGAACAATGCATAACTTGCGGAACGTCACAGAAACAATCTCCTCATTGCAATTTGAGGGTTGGGATCTTTGCAATGAGAGTGAGTTGCTCGGGCGATCTGGCACAGATGTACGGCTGAGACTATTCAGGGGGAATAGGAAATGGCCACAAGTTCCAGGAAGCGCATCGCGAATCGTTTGAACGGTCAAAAATCTAGCGGTCCCAGCAACAGTGCACGCACAAGGCTCAACGCCACGAAACACGGGCTCTTGTCTGTCGGTATGACCGAACTTGATGATCCCGAACAGTATAAAGCGTTATTGAGCGAGATGATCGAGAAGTATAAGCCTGTGGGCGTCGACGAAATGTTTTTCGTGGAAGCCGCCACTCTGGATATGGTTCGATGGCGTCGAGCCCGGCGCTTGGAAGGGGAGTTTATTACGAGTGTGCTGAATCCGCCAACGGTCCAGGGCGGCCCCCTTGGTGATCTGAACTTCTTCGAGCCACACGTAACCGATCCCGGCCTACCGGCTTTGGTGGATTCAGAGAGCGCTCAGAAACTCGTAAGTATTTTCCAGCGTTACGAGTCCAACTTTTCTCACAGACTGTTTCGCACACTGCATGAACTGGAGCGGCTACAGCGGATGAGAAGCGGGGAAGCGGTCCCGGCTCCAGCGGTTATTGACGTGACCGTCCAGTCTGAGGCCGCTGTTGCCGAGAGCAGTGCTGAAGCAGCTACGATAGACGTGGCAGAGTCGGCCTTGGCACCGGTCAAAAATGGTGTCGAAAATACACAGTTTGGAGGTCCTTCTCAGTGAGTTGGGCCGAAAAACGAAACGAACCCAACCCGATGAAGGCTGTGTTTTTTCCCAGGTGCTTTGTAGGAGGGGTAAGTGATGAAAATCACTTCGTCGGCGAGCAGGGAGTTGGAGGATTCAAATGGACGAGTCGTTAGGAATAAATAGAGCTGTGTGCGCGACTGGAGCTACTGAGTTGCCTATCGTAATCCCCGAGCGCAAGCTGAAAGCCAACCGAGAGAACGCTAAGAAGTCCACCGGCCCTAAGACGATTCGCGGCAAAGCGTTCAGTCGGCAAAATGCTTTCAAACATGGGCTATTCGCCCGAGGTGATATCGACTTTTTTTGCAATCGGAGAGTCGGGAAGAGTATGAACGCCTGTGGAATAAACTTCGCGATGATTACGAGCCAGATGGGGAAACCGAAGAGCTAGAGGCCGAGCGCATCACGCTTTGCTGGTGGAGGCTAAAACGAGCGCACCGATATGAGAACGCACAGGTGCGGTTAGCCATCCGACAAGGCGACCACAAGATTCAGGCTTTATGGTGTAGTCCAAGAAACCAAGAAGCTGAAGAGGTCATTCTCCGACAACAAGACGCCCTGCAGGAGCTAGAAGTCGCGGATCAAGTCTCAGAGGAACTGAAACAGAAGGTATTAGCGCCGCCACCGAAATTTAGTTCGCTGTGGTCACAGGTATTGAGCATGAGTGGAGAACTGCTCTCCAAATTGTCTCTTTCAGAGTTTTTCAAACAACAAGGTTCTGATTCTGAGCGTGCAAATCTCCAGGCGAGAGCTGTTGCGATCATATTACTTTTTGAAGAAATGAGGCATCACAGGAATGAGTCGTATTCTGAGGTGACGTTCGCCCAACATTTCATCCCGGACGGCGACCAGGTCGAAAAACTTCTTCGCTACGAAACGGCCACCGAACGAAGCCTCGACCGTGCTCTCAACCGACTCGAGCGGCTGCAGCGACGCCGCCTCGGGGAACCAGGCCTTCCGGCGATGCGACCGCACATAACGCAATAAAGAAGAAGGACTCTTGGAGTGCGGAAGCTCAATAAGACGTACATCTGCTAAGACTTTTCTGGAGATGTGGGCGAAGCCATTTCAGTTGAACCGCACTTCGCACTACATAGACAAATTGGAAGCGATAGAAAAAGAACTCGCCAAAATCGACAGGCGGCTCGGCGCGGGCAGCGTCGCCCATAACAAAGCATTAGAAGGTTCGCTTGTTATTCTCCTGTTTTAAGCTAGCCGCTGAACGCTGAACGGTCGTGTCCATCCTGGTTTTTCCGTGGCACCTCTGTGCAGTTTTTCTCGCTCCTCGCACAAACGAGGTCATTCCCTAGGTCGATCCCGAGCTATGAAAACAGTGAGATGCAATGGGTTTTACCTTGACAGGCTTACGGGATACTTCGGCTGCTCGGCCCGTCGCGCTTTCTTTCCCCTTGCGGCCCATGCTGGGGCATGGAATTTTCTCTTCGGAACAAGTCGGAATGTACAGCCAACAAAAAGGACGCATCTGGACCCATTTGCGGCATTTTGCATTGTCACGGTGGGGTGCACTGAAACATTTTCGCACGAAAAATCTGCTACCATCATCGTTCTGTGAGGTGGTCATGCCCCAATACGTCATCGAGCGGGAAATCCCAGGCGCAGGCAATTTGTCTGACGCAGAACTGCAGGCAGTGGCCAGAAAGTCGGTAGGCGTGCTGAAGGATATGGGACCGGAAATCAAATGGCTCCACTCCTACGTCACCGGCGATAAGGTTTATTGTGTGTATCTGGCACCGGACGAGGAAACGGTTCGCGAACACGCCCGCCGCGGAGGTTTTCCGGCGAATCGCATCTCGGCAGTGCGGCGACTGATCGATCCCACCACTGCAAATTGAATTAAGCGGAGTTTCGAGTCCGATGACCGGATTCCGCGTCGCAGTTAAGCGCCTCGTGGACGGCCTGCTCAATCGGCATCGCCCAACCTTCCATCCATGCGGTTCCTGCAGCATTGCCGAGAGTTCGGCGCGCAAATTCCAGCGCCTTTTCAAGCCTGGGTTGCCCCGCGGGCGTGAGTGGAGCGCCCAATCTTTGTCGAAGCGCGGCGGCCGCTCCTGCCAAGTGCAGCGATAACTCGGCGTTCGATTGCGCCGAAGCACTTACGGCGAGACATTCGAGCGCCCTCGCGATGCCGCGTTTGTGACCCAACTCTTGAAACAGCTTGATACTTTCGCCGTAAAGGCGACGAGCCTCCGAGTTGTTACCCTGATCGCAGCTGAGACTTGCTAAATCAGAGAGGGTACTCGCAATTCCCCAGCTGTCACGCAGCCGGCGAAATTCCGACAGACTCTGTTCGCAAAATGAACGAGCGACCACGAAGTCCGCTTTTTCCCGCGCGACGTCGCCCTGGTAGTTCAACGTCCAGGCGGCACCCGCGACATCCCCAACCTGACGGAAGATCGTTAGACACTCATCGTAAAGAGAGGATGCGCGCTCATATTCGCCCTGCAACTTCATCACGCTGGCGAGATTGCTTAGGGCTCGGGCGAAGTCAGCGGGATCGCTCAGGTCTTTCCATATCGCGACGCAGCGCTCGAAGAGTGCGGATGCGGCGGCGATTTCGCCGCGATCACGAGTAATGACTGCCAAGGCGTTCAGTGCGACGGCAACGCCGCGATTGTCGTTTAGCTCAAGATAAGTCTCCAGACTATCTTCGAACATCTGCTGCGCCGGGCCGTAGTCGCCCTGCTCGCTCGCTAGAACTCCAGCAGCGAACTGGAGGCGGGCGTGAAGCTTGGGGCGAGCCGAGGCTCCTTCCAACGCTAGGATCCTGGCGATGGTGTCGCGGCCCTCCGCAAGATGTTCTCGTGTTTCCCAGAAGCGGAACAAGGCGGCTGCCATGCGAAGACTCCAGTCGGCATCCCTCGTCTTGATCAGATAATCGAGCGCGATGCGGAAGTTGTCGTGCTCAGCTTCAAAACGGTCGAGCCATTCCGGATGCGCGGGTATGTCCTCGGCACCCTCTTCGGCAAGCACGAGAAAATAAGCGGCGTGGGCTCGACGGGTCGCAGACTCATCGTTGCTCTCGGCGAGGTGTTCCAGAGCGTACTCGCGGAGGGTTGAGAGCATGCGGAACCGGGCTTCTGTATCGGCCTGCTCCACCTGTTGTACCAAACTCTTGTCCACCATCGAAGCCATGCCGTCTAGTATCTCAAGTCCCAGGTCGACCTTGGTGTTGCACACCGCTTCCACGGCTTCCAGTGTGCATCCACCGGCAAATACGGAGAGCCTCCGGAAGAGAGTTTGCTCTGCGGCATTGAGGAGCCCGTAGCTCCAGTCGACAGTGCCGCGAAGAGTTTGTTGCCGGCTCGGCAGATCGCGAGCACCGCCGGTCAACAGGTTCAGACGGCCTTCGAGACGAGCCAGCATGGCGGACGGCGAAAGCAGTTTGATGCGGGCTGCGGCCAGTTCAATGGCGAGGGGCAGCCCGTCCAGACGAGCGCAAATGGCCGTCACGGCGGGCGCGTTTTCCTTGGTCAACGCGAATTCATGCTTTACCGCCCGTGCGCGTTCCACGAAAAGTTCTATCGCCGGGAGACCAGAAAGCACTTCTAGAGGGGGGATGGACTTGGGGTCGGGCAGCGCGAGCGGCGGCACGGGAAACTCCTGTTCGCCGTAGACATGGAGCGGCGCCTGGCTGGTGACAACCACTTTGAGTTTCGTGCCGATCATGAGCAACTGCGCGACGAACGATGCAGCGGCGACAAGATGCTCGAAGTTGTCGAGCAACAGAAGCGTCGGTTGGTCCAGTCCGCTCACATACTCCTTCAAGCTTTCCTGCGGCGACTGATTCCCTGTTTCGTGCACTCCGAACGCCTGTGCGATCGGGGAAGCGATCAGACTATGATCGGTAACCGACGACAGCGGGACGAAGCAAACACCACCGGGAAACTGATTGCCTACTTCCTTCGCGACTTGCAAGGCGAGCCGTGTCTTCCCGATTCCTCCCGGACCGGTAAGCGTGACAAGGCGTGCGTCCTCGCGGCACAGGAGATGGCAGAGGGAGGTCTTTTCGTGTTCGCGGCCGATAAATGCAGTGCGTTGCAGCGGCAGGTTGTTAGGGCGAGGTTCTGAAGGGCGCGACGGCGAGTCGGCCAACCGGTCTCGCACCGCGGCCAGGTCGCGAGCCAAATCCCGTGTGGAAGCATAGCGATCTTTCGGGTCCTTGGCCAGGCAGCGCTCTACGATCCAGATGAAGGGTGCGGGGGCTTGCGGCATTCGGGACCCGAGGCGCTCCGGTTCGTCGCGAAGAATTGCCGCCAGGGTCTCCGCATGGCTCGCTTTCCGGAACGCGGGAACGCCGGTGACCATTTCGAACATGACGGAGCCAAACGAGAACTGGTCGGATCGAAAATCAATTTCACGACCGGTCGCCTGTTCCGGCGACATGTAGCCGACCGTGCCCATCACCATGCCCTCTTCGGTAATCGTGGTGGTGGACGCATCCGAACCCTGGGCACGGTTCACCGCAGCCAGTTTCGCCAGACCGAAGTCCAGCACCTTGGCCGTTCCTGCGCCGCAAACCATCAGGTTCTCCGGCTTCAAATCGCGATGAACGATGCCAATTTCGTGCGCTCTGGCGAGAGCTTCGGCAACCTGTGCCACGAGGGCGACCGATTTGCGAAATGGAATCGGGCCAGCGGCGAGCAGTTGGCGCAGCGTCTCGCCATCCACCATTTCCATGGCAATGTAACGTGTGCTGTTTACCTGCCCCAATTCATAAATTGTGACGATGTTGGGGTGATTGAGCGCGCTGGCGGAGCGGGCTTCCTTTTCAAAGCGTGCCAGGGCTTCCGGTTGATGCAGGCGCTCCACGGAAAGCGTCTTAATGGCGACTTCACGGTCGAGGCGAGTGTCTCTAGCGCGGTACACTTCGCCCATGCCCCCAGAGCCCAGTTGCTGAAGGATCTCGTAATTCCCGAAGCGCGTGCCCGGCGACAAGGAGGACGGCACGGAATCTGGCATGAGCTGCAGGTTCATCAACCTCGCTGGTGCAGCGGTCACGGTCAAGAATTGATCGCTGGCCGCGCCATGAACTTTGAATTCTGGACTTTCCGAGTCGCAATGGACTCTGCGGCCCGAAACCCCGGAGTGGGCTTATAATAACCCACATTTCGGAGGCAGTTCATGGATATTCGATCGGTGCAGCGGCCGCTCAAAGACCAATACCGGCAAGACCCGGCAAGTTCGCGCATTACTCTGACGGCACACGGCAAGCAGACCGAGGCGCCCATCTCCTGCTCGATCGACTTGGGGCGGGCGATATATGACGCTCAAGCTCACAAGGGAGTGGGCGGAGCAGGGACGGGCGCTTGCTCCGGAGACTTGCTACTGGGTGCGCTGGCAGCCTGTGCGCAGATCACATGCCAAATGGTAGCTGCAGCAATGGGAATCCCTACCGAGGCCATCAACGTCAGGGTCGAGGGCGATCTGGACCTGCAAGGTACGCTGGGTCTTTCGAAAGACGTGTCGGTGGGATTTCAGGACATCCGAGTCACTTTCGACGTCCGCGCGCCGCAGGCAACGCTGGAGCAGTTGATCGCGTTGCGGGCGAAAACGGAACAGTATTGCGTGGTGATGCAAACCTTGCAGCACGCGCCAAAAATTGAGAACAAATGGGGGCCGTGATGATCAGATTGAATTCCGAGCGGGCAGTTTGACGCTCGGGATCTCCTTCACTTCGGCTTGATGTTCTGATTCACGCGGAACAGGTTTGCCGGGTCGTAACGCTTCTTGATCCTCGCCAGACGGTCGTAATTCTTGCCGTACGTCGCACGGACGCGCTCGTCGCCCTCTTCCATCATGAAGTTGACGTACGCGCCACCAGCCGAATAAGGATGAAGCGCACTCCAATACCCCTTCGCCCAGGTGGAGATTTTCTCCTTGTTAGCGGGGTCCGGATCAACCCCGACAATCACAGAACTCCAGGTCGCATCGCGGTAACCCCACGGTGTGGCACTGCTCTTGACGCGGCCGGCGGCGCCGTTGATCGGGTACAGGTGCATGGTCGACTGCATAGAGGGCAAGTTCCCGGCGTGTTGCACGTGGATCGCGATGGCTTCGTCCGGCAGTGTGCGAACGAAATCGGCCTTCCAGTACCACTGGTAGCCTGGAGGATAAAGACCGTCGTGCAAACTCTGGAGCACCGGATGTGGAATTGCGCCGACCATGTCTAGAGCCGGCGCCTTGAAGCTCCGGATCGGCTTGAATACCTTCTCGCCCTTCTTGATCGGTCCGGTGTAGCACCAAACGATCCCGCACATCTTCTTGTTGTGCAGATGCTCGGGGAATGGCGGTGCCGGCGGTACGGTAAGGAAAGCAAAGAACCCATAAACCTCATCGGGCGCCTTCGCGATGAAATCGCGGTACCAACGCAGTATCTCGGCCGCATCTTTCATCGACCACAGCATCGGTCCGCCGTAGACGGTGTGCACTGGTTGCCCCCTGAACAAAAACGAGGTCACGACGCCGAAGTTTCCACCCCCGCCACGCACCGCCCAGAACAACTCGGAATTTTCCTTGGCGCCGGCGGTGACAAATCGGCCGTCGGCCAGCACCATTTCGACTGCCAGCAGGTTGTCAATCGTCAGACCATAGCGCCGCGTTAAGTAACCGATCCCCCCACCCAGGCTCAAGCCTGCTACCCCAGTAGTCGAGAGGATGCCCGCAGGGACCGCGAGGCCGAAGGCGTGGGTTGCATGGTCCACATCGCGCCAGAGGGCGCCGCCGCCGGCCAGCACGGTCTTCTTTTTGGGATCGACGCGAACATAGTTCATCGGCGAAAGATCGATGACCAACCCGTCATCGCATACTCCCAATCCGCCGGCGTTGTGTCCGCCGCCGCGAATGGCCACCAGCAGCTTCTGTTCGCGGCCAAACTTCACCGCCGTCATGACGTCGGCCACATCAGCGCAGCGCGCAATCAGTCGTGGGCGCCGGTCGATCATCCCGTTGTATACCTTGCGAGCTGCATCGTAACCTGGAGCGCCTGGCTCGATCAGCCCTCCGTGCAAGCTGGCTCTGAAAGCTGCAATCGTCGCTTCGTTCAGCATCGCTCCTTGACCCTCGAAAATTTGACCTCGTTATGCCAGAGTTGGGTATCGCGGCGGGCCTGGCGCGTCACCAGACAAACCCTGCGTCACCTGCCAAACTTAGCCGCAATCTCCGAACGCACATCCCCTGAGTTGTGATCAAGGCTTACCGTATCATTCTGAAATCGACATTGCTCGACAGAGTGCCGCGTCTCCCGATCCGAGGTCGGAAGAATGCAATTAGGCGTCTGAGCCGTTCGAGTGATATCAGGCAGCGGCTGAGCTCGGTGGCTGCTGCTTCATCATCTCTTCCATTCCTTTCTTCATTTCTTTCGCCGTAGGTTCCGCCTTGTGGGTACCGATCATCCAGCTATAGCCGTCGGGATCGATCACGGTACCGCAGCGATCGCCCCAGAACATGTCCATCACGGGACCCTGTGGTGCTGCGCCGAGCTTCGTCGCTTTGGCGACGACCTTATCCACGTCGTCCACGTAAATGTAGAGGCTTGCAGGAGAGGCGCCAACGCTCTTGGCGCTGCGTCTTCCCATTGCCGGACTCTCGGGTCCTAGCATGAGAGTTGCGCCCCGCAGAGTGAGTTCCGCATGGACCGGCTTTCCGTCAGGCCCGTTCATGATGCCGCGTTTCGCGAAACCGAAAGCCTTTTGATAGAAGCTTACCGCTGCCGGAATGTCGGAGACGGTAAGGGCGGCGGACACAGCGCTGTACTGCTTCTTGTTGAGCGGATCGATCTTTTTCTTAGCCATGGCAGCTCCTTTCAGTGCGGAAGACATTTTAGCGAAAAGAGATGAATGCCGCATCAGCAATACTTTTGGTCGCTTCCATGGTGCCAGTCGCTCGCTTCGGAATCAAGGCAGGCGCAGAACGGGGGCGTTTTCAGGATCACGATGAATCTGCCCACTACGAATATGTGTGGAAGTCTGCTGGCGTTCCCGTGCATTACTGTACGGAACCCTTCAATGGCGATCAGGGGGCGGTTGGAGGGATTCTGAAGTGCCTAAAACGAACAATGGCGGCTGAATACAGCCGTGAACTTTCGGTGAAGGTGAAAAAGGGCCTTAGAAGGTTGGTAAGGCTACCGATAACTATGGCCGGGCTAGACAAGAACGGCACGAACTTCTTTATGGGTCCGAGAGCGCCACAGACGACGGCCCCAACGACGACGGATTTCCAGCGAGCGCCGGTATTCAAGCCAACGTTCATGCTTGCCATTAAGCCGCTCGATTCCGGAAGCGTCAGCGTAACTGTTGTGAACAACAGCGGATGGATTCACCCAATCCACCCGCTGCCGTTGTAATGCGGCCCGCCCGCGTTTAAGCAGAGTTCAGAACAGCGCGACACTGAGAGTGTTTTGGCCGATGGTGATGGAGTCGCTGCTATTGTTCAGGCCGCCACCGCATAATTCGAAGGTGTTCGTTCCCGTTATCAGCACTCCGTCGGTGGGCAAGATGACCCACTGAATGGTGGCGCTGGAATAAATTCCCTCCGGTGCATCAGCATCCGCGATTACCTGGGGCCCGTAGCCTTCGAACGTCTTGCACGCAGCACCGTTCACACTCAGGCCGACGTGATATTGATCTCCACTTACGTTCACCTGATAGTCGGAGCTGAAAGTTACAACGACTGGCGCCACGGTGGCAGGCTCGGTGATGCTGACCGTCTCGTTATACGATGTACAACACAAACCGGTGAAGGTCTGGTCATTGAGGTTACGAAGCACCCGGTGGGTGGCTGCAAAGGCCGATCCCGAACCTGCCACGGTAAGGCAGGCCAGAATGGCCGCGAATACAACCTTCTTACTCATTTTCTGTGCGGTTGTCATAGGATTCTCCTTTGTATTTGTGGTTTTCATTTTGGTCTAGTAGAGTTGTGAAGGTCTGCGCCGCTGAGACGCCAGCGATAGCCCCAGGGCCACGGCACAGCTCATCTTCCATCCGCGCAGATTCATCATGCTGTGAGAAAGGTTCATACCGCCTCCTGGGTGCAAGTTCCGTCTCATTGTTGGAAGGACGGGTCGTCATCCCGTAAAGCGCAATCCGCAGGAAAAGTGGCTTTGCCGGACTCCAAAGCATCAGATTTGTAAAGCTCGCAAATCGTGAGGTAAGCAGGCGGGGGCTATTCCAGTTCGACTAACCCATCAGACCGCTCGCAGGTCAAACAAACGGATTGCGAGGCGGACGGATATCGGTTATGCTCGCCCTGCTTTCTCACCTCTCCGGGTTCGAGCTTGCGGCTTTATACGACGGCTTCCCTAGCAAGTCATCATCAATTTTGGTGAAGGGGCGCTTTTATGGAGCGAGACCGGGTCATCGGCCTTTTCTACGAGGCTGCAGTTAATCCTTCTCTTTGGCCAAGGGCACTGGCGGCCTATTCAGACGCAGCTGGCGTCGATGAGGCCCATCTAGCGGTGCGCGATCCCGCTCAGGACATCTGCGTGGTTGTCTCGGGTGGGAGGCTTTTAACACCCGAGGTCATGAAATCGTATTTTGCCTACTATCACGAGGTGGATCCGTTACGGAAAATTGTGGGTGCGCATCGCGATGGAGACCTGATCCTGTGCGTGGGCCAGTACCTGACCGAGGAATTTATCAATAAAAGCGAGTTTTATCAGGACTATGCCATTCCCGCGGGAACGCGCTACATGGCCGCTTTTACTTTTAATAACACGAATGGCGTCCTCACGGTGCACACTCGCCGAGCTCCATTCGAGAGGGAGAAGCTCGAGCGGCGAGCGGGCGTGATGGGCCGGCACGGCGGCCAGGCAGCGAAGCTCGCGCTGCAGTTTGCAGCCAATGCGGCGCGGGGAGAAACTCTGCGTCACGCCATCGATCACGAACGCATCGCTTGCTTCATGACTGATTCGGAATCAAGGCTTCTGGAATGTTCCGATCAGGCATCCTTAATGATCGAACGGGGCAACCCTTTTCGACTCGGGCAGGGACTGCTCACGCTTACTTCTGATTCGAGGACAAAGCAGTTTCGCGAACTTGTGGCAAAGTGCGCCGCTGGAACCGGCGGTGGAATGATGCGCGTCGGAAACCTCAACGATTATTGGCTGATTGAAGTTGTACCCGCAGGCGTCACTTCGGACAATCCTTTTGACCTGCGGCGCGGAAACTGCGCGCTGGTGTTCGTTCGCAAGCCGGAAGCACGGCCTCCCGTTGACACTGCAAAGATCAGGATCTTTCTCGATTGCACACCTGTGGAATCAGAGATCGGGGCTGCATTACTCAATGGCTGCTCGCCTGCGGAAATTGCAAATGAAAGAAAGGTCAGCCTGAATACGGTAAGAACGCAGATTCGCTCACTTCTGGAAACAGCCGGAGTAACGCGCATTCCAGAGCTAATGTCGCTGCTATCGAGGCTCGGCTAAGTCACGCACAAGGTTATCTGATTTCCCACCTGAGTCCGCGGGGTCAAGAGTGATCTTTCCTTCCAACCGGGAGTAAGACAGCCGCCGCCCAATTTCATGGCGGCTTTTTTTGCTCCGAACAGATAAAGCTATCGCAGCCGCACCCTCTGTTGCACTGTGGTGAGGTATTGATATGGCCAACTATCCTCGACCATGGTCCGTCGCAAGATCAATGAGAAGTATGTCCGAGTCTTCGGTTAGCCGGTCGAATACAATTCGGCTGCCATCAGGTGTGATATCAAAGGTCCGCATGACCGCCGAACTGCTCAATCGAGTCAACCGCCGCGATCGCATCGTGCCAAGGTCGAGCAGCCAGAAGTCCTGCTCGGCCATCGTATTTCCCAGCATGTAAACCAAACCCGTGCCATTGGGCAGAAAGCGGGCCCGCTCACCTTCGCGTTGCACGTTGATCTCCGGCAGCTTCGCCGGCGTGCCGTCCGGGTGCACTGCCAGCAGCGGCGCGAGCGTGAACACCTGGGGTCCGCTATAGACAATTAAATCTCCACGCGGTGACCAAACAGGATCGAGGTACGGCCCGCTTGCGATCCGAATCGGTAAGCCACCGTCAACAGGAAGTTTGAATATGCCCAGTCCGTTGCGGTCGCTGCCCGCCACGACAATCCACTTGTCGTCAGGAGACCAGGAAGCTGTTCCCCGCACATCAACATCGCTCGAAAGAGGGTGGAGACGCATTCCATCCGTCGTCATTATTTGCATCTGTTGCTTCCCCTCTCGCCTCAGTGCAAACGCAACGCCACTCCCGTCCGCAGACACCGCGGCTGGCGACTGCAGCGCGCCTTCGGACCCCTTCCAGATCTCCAGCGCTTTTCCCGTCGCGATAGCTCCACAGTCCGTCAGCCCCGTCTCGCGAAGATAAGTAGAAAAAGGTTTGGCCCCCGAATCGGGGTGCCCGGGAGCGCGAGGTGGGCAGTTGGAAGGCCTCGACGTCCCGTTCCTCAACTAGGCGACTAGTGATTGGAACGCTCCATAAGCTGACCTGAGCGTTCACGACACTTGCC
Organism: Candidatus Sulfotelmatobacter sp.; assembly: GCA_030044775.1. Lineage (GTDB taxonomy): Bacteria > Acidobacteriota > Terriglobia > Terriglobales > Acidobacteriaceae > Sulfotelmatobacter. Next base: position 12,316 of record JASICF010000370.1, read on the forward strand.
AAGAGACGGCGGCCATCGGCGGTGGCTGCCAGTGCGGTGTATTGCTCTAAACCTGAACTTACGCGGCTTGTAGTTCGCGTTTTTCCATCGAACTCCCACAACCATGGGCCTGCCCCGTCTCTATTATGGGCTACGAACAGAATCGTCCTCTCGTCGATCGGCGTCGGGTAAGCAATATCAGTGTTTATGATTCGTTACTGCTGTGCTCCAGTTGCTGATGTCTGCGAAATCAAATTTCGCGTTCGTCGAACCTCAGCCACTGCTTTTTTCATCTCGTGGAGCTGTTCTTGAAGATCGTGTATTTCGGCCTGCTGCCGTTGCAATTCGTTGAGCAGCATCGCATCGAGCACCTGATACTTCACGCTCTCGACTTCACCGTCGGCGGAACGGGCCACCAGGTCCGGATAGACTTCCCCAACTTCTTCAGCGATCAGGCCATACTGAATCGGCCGCGATCCGTCGGCGAACGGTTTTTTGTAGCGGAATGTGACCGGCCGCAGGCGCATGAGGCCGCTGCTGGCGTCCCCCATGTCGTGAATGTCGGTCTTGAAGCGCCGTGATGAACTGACCGTGCCCAGTTGGCCGTTCGAGTCGATCACGACCGGAACGGCGTTGTTCTCGCCTGTGGTGACTCCGCGCACGCCGGTCACGAAGAATGAGGTTTGCTGACCCACGGTTCCAATGCGGATGGCGCCGCTATCGCTCGAGGACCCCGAGCTCCCGATCTCAATGTTGTAATTGCTGGTCGCGGGAATATCGTTGCCGGCCAGGGGACCGATCGCGATGTTGCCGACGCCGCTCGTATTGTTATAGAGCGCCTCGTAGCCCAGCGCCGTGTTGTAGCTTCCGGTGGTGTTGTACAGGGACCAATACCCTACCGCGCTGTTTCCGCTGGCAGTGCCGCTGAGAAAAAGAGCCCCAGAACCCAAGGCGGTGTTCTCGCTGCCGGAAGTGTTAAAGTTGAGCGATCCCACCCCCACGGCCGTGTTGTTGCCGCCGGAACTGTTAAGTGACAGAGAGGTCTCCCCGACGGCGGTGTTGTCCTGTCCAGTGGGGCTTTCTGCCATCGCGTAAAAGCCAAGCGCCAGGTTAGCGCTGCCCGTCCCGGGGGTGGATAACACGGCGAGGTCGCCGATCATGTAGCCTTTGCTCGTGTTGATGTGCCCGGCAACGTCCAGCTCCCACTGGGGCGAAGTGGTGCCAATACCGATACCCTGGCTCGTCTGATACATCAGCGAGTTTCCCAGGCTGGTGCTGCTTGTCCACAACGGAATGTAGTTGGTGGTTCCCGAACCGCTCTCCTGCGCCCAGAGCGGGCACAGCGACAAAACCAAAAGCATGATCGTCACTTGAATCTGCTTCATACAGGCCTCCTTTTCGTGATCGCTAGAATGCCT
>JASICF010000037.1 GCA_030044775.1 Candidatus Sulfotelmatobacter sp.
CCGGTAGTGGTGATGCCGTAGAGATTACCGTCGGTCCCGAGGATCAGCGGCTGCGCCTCGCCTGTATTGGTATAGGCGTTGACGGCACAGGTTGGTTGCGAGCCACAGAAACTGTAGAGCGTGGTCAGTTCGCCCTGGGCGTCGAGGTGAAAAATCGTCCCATAGTTGTTGACGCCCGCTTCTAGTGTGGTGCCATAAAAACCGCCGCTGCCGTCTGAGACCAGGCTATTTGGATCCCATCCCTCAGCGCCATGGCTAAAACTATGCAGTACAGTGAGAGTACCGCCAATCGTGAGCCTGTACACCACACCGAGGTTGTTGGCTCCTCCATTCGACGTTGTTCCGTAGAGATTTCCGTCTTTCCCAAGAATGGGGCCGAATTCCGGAGAAGCACCGTCGGCGCAGTTGCTCTGCGAGCAGAAGCTGTACAGTGCGCTGAGTTCATTCTTCGACGTGAGTTTGTAAACCAGGCCGTGCAAATGTGCGCCGCCCTCCGGAGTAGCGCCATACAGGGTGCCATCGCTGCCGAGGATCGGCGCGGTAAGCGGCCTTTTGCCATTAGCATTATCGAAGTTCTGTAAAACTGCGAAGTTTTGTGCTGCGGCGCTTAGCGACAATGCGAACAGCGCGATCAAGATAAGCGCGGTAAAGGCGAGGAAACTACTGGATGCAGGACGCATGGAGGACCTCCTTTAGGCCTGGGAGGCCAAGACAGATTTTCTTCCTAGAGGGGGACCCCGAATCACGAGCTTGCGCGATTTTACGGCGCTGCGATCACGCCGTCAAGTACGAAGGATAAGCGAACTTGCCACCACCCACACAACGCGCATGGCGTTGCGCGGTCCCACCGATGGGTCCGGCGATGATCGTAATTCTGCGCTCGGTCAACGCCAGAACGAACCAGGACGATGGTGCGGTTTGCCAGCAAGATGGGCGAAGATCGTCTTCACTGGTTCTCTTTAAGGCTGGGCCAGCCCCCAAAAAGCGTGAAAGGGCCTGCCCTGAGCGCAGTCGAAGGGATGGGCCACCCGCCGCTTTCGGCTAACCCCTGATTGTTGTTGCCCAGGCTGGTATCGGCTCGAACCAATGATTTTCCGATAATCCCAGTACCGCGAGCAAGCGGTAGCCTTCTTCTGTGGAGTTGTCGAACAGAATCGTATGATCTGCTCTCGATATGGCGACGGGAAGGTTAGCGAAGCTTCGCTTGTATCGCCGTCGCACATCTGCCTCAGGAACATCGTGTCCACCGGCGAGGACGCGGTCGCGAATGCGTGCGAGATTGATCTCGACACTCCCTGTTCCGATGTAAATCAGCACAATCTCGAAACCACTCTCGCGAGCATCGAGCATCATCTGCAGATAGCCCTGTCCGGAAAGTGTGGTCTCAACGGCGAAACTTTCTTTGTCTTGGATGTGGTTCCTGGCGGCTTGGAGAACTTGGCGAGCCGCGGTGACAGCGGGTATTCCGGGAATAGTCGGTTGCAGCGCGCGGCCAACCGCATCTGGGTCAAGAAGAGGAGTCTTCCGGAGAAATCTTGAATCGGCGGCGAAGGTAGATTTGCCCGAACCGTTTGCGCCGGCAATAATTGTTAGTCTCGGCGGTGTCACCGCGTGTTGGGACTAGCCTCGCGTGCAGCTTGCCGTTTATGCTCCGCGAGGATTGTCTTCAAGCGTTCGCGGTTCAGCGCAAGACGGGCTCGAGCATCCTCGGCCATCTTCTGCGCGATTTCCAGCCAGTTTGCAGCCATGCTTAAGCATACTCTTTCCCACCCTTTCGCAAAAAGAGCGAAAGGGCCTGCACTGAGCGCGGTCGAAGGGATGGGCCACCCGCCTGTCTCAAACTTCAGTTTCAAGCCACTTCTTTAACGCTTCGACGTCCGCTTTGGAGAATCGTCTCTCCACTTCCTGAGTGTGCTTCTCACAGAGTCGGACAGGTTGATCAGCATCCACATTCGGGTGGATTGCATCAGTGAATCTCAGCGTATCGGCTGCGCTGTTCTCGCACCCTCTTTTTTGACAATTTGCTGGCATCCCTTAATTATTCCTTGGAAGAAGCGTGCCGAATCAACCGAATGGAGTCGTTTCCTTGCCAACGCTACTTGATCGTCACCAGCCTCTCCACCAACTCCGAGTAATCCTTCTTTTCGATCCCGTGCACTTGCTTGTTGTACTCGTCCACTTTCGACGAGTAATTCATCGAGCAGAATTTCGGGCCGCACATGGAGCAGAAGGCTGCTTCCTTGTAGTAATCGTCGGGCAGAGTTTCGTCGTGCATGGAGCGCGCGGTTTCGGGGTCGAGCGACAGGGCAAATTGTTTTTCCCAGTCAAATTTGTAGCGGGCGTAGCTGAGCGCGTCGTCGCGGTCGCGGGCGCCGGGGCGCTGGCGGGCGATGTCGGCGGCGTGGGCGGAAATTTTGTAGGCGATGATGCCGTCCTTCACGTCTTTTTCGTTCGGCAAACCCAAATGCTCCTTGGGCGTGACGTAACAGAGCATGGCTGCGCCGTACCATCCGATCATGGCCGCGCCAATGGCCGACGTGATGTGGTCATAGCCGGGAGCGATATCGGTGACAAGCGGGCCGAGTGTATAGAACGGCGCTTCGTAGCAGAGTTCGACTTCCTTCTCGACCTGCTCCTTGATTTTGTCCATGGAGACGTGGCCGGGCCCCTCGATCATGACCTGCACATCGTGTTCCCAGGCTTTTCTTGTTAACTCGCCAAGCGTACGTAATTCGGCAAACTGCGCCTCATCGCTGGCGTCGGC
>JASICF010000371.1 GCA_030044775.1 Candidatus Sulfotelmatobacter sp.
CATTACCTTGGACGCGAAGTCGAGGTCACTGCTTCCGAAGAACCCACCCTGAGCTTAAGCTCCGATGCCCTGAATAAAGTAGGTTCGGCCGCGCCCGTGACCTTAACCATTGTTTCCATCAAAATCATCGACCAGCGCTGCCCGAGCGACTAAGAGCCGAGGCAACTCGCGGTCGGCCAATCGAGCCTTGCCCACCCTGACCCTGCCGTGATCGCATTCACCGCCAACCCTTGCACTTGCCCCGCCACCTAACTCTCTGAAAGGAGAGTTACATGAAAACGTTGCTCTTCATCGCACTGTTTCTATCGGGCAGTCTCCTGTTTGCCCAAAATAGCGCTGCCACAAACAACGATCAGTCCACGGCGAAGGATGATCCGGCTTCCCGCCAAAAAGTTACCGTCATCGGCTGCGTAAGTGAATTTTCCGGGGATTACACGCTGATGAAGGAAAATCCCGCAATGACCTACGAACTCCAGGCCACCGGCAAAATAAGATTGCATAATTATTTGGGTCAGCGGGTGGAAGTGACAGGAATCCAACAGACAAGCATGAGCACCAGCTCCGACGCGATGGCGAAGGAAGGTTCGCCCTCACCATTGACGATCAACATATCGTCGATCAAAACCCTGGATAAGGAGTGTTCGCAAAGACCGGTTTCGCGATAGGGTACTCTTTGAACGGGTGTTAAACGCCTACTGGCACTCCGGAGGCATGGCCTGGATCTCCGCCTCCGAGCCGCACGGGGGTTTCGATTTTGCCGGTTCGATCATCCACGGATGGCTGTAGCGCAGGATCCAGAGACCATCATTATTGGCGACATAAAGCAGCCCGTGCCTGCCATCCGCGAGCGTGCTCGTGACGTTGGTGAAGGTTTCCAGCGTCTTGGGATCTTTCGGATCGCTCAAATCCAGTACGCGCACCGTTTCGGTGGCGTGTTTGGAACTGCTCAAGGTTTCTGGCGTTTTTTCGGGAGCCTCAGCGATAGCCACCGTCGGGGTGACCATCTTCAGGTCCCCCTCGGTTGCCTGATTCGATCCTGGAGCGCGTTTCAAAAGGCTCGGGGCCTCCGGGTGGCTTACGTCAACCACCATGTAGCCGGGCTTCGCAGCCTGCTGCACGTACAGGTATTCTTTGCCGTGTTCTTTTTGCAGCATCATTTCGCTGCCCGTCGCCTGCGGCAAAGCCAAATGGCCGATGACTGTTGCCGGAACGTCGGTGGGTTTCAGCGTGGGCTGGTCCGTTGCACCGAGCGGAATCGCGGAGGCTAAAAGAGCAAAAGCGAAGATCGGTGCCGGGACCCGAGAAGAAATTTTCATAGACTCACTTCTTTGATCTGAGGCTCGGAATTTCCAAGACTCGAACGGGAAACGCGAAGCATATCCTGTTCCGCGTCTCCCCTAGACTATACCACCGGCCCTTCGCCGCTTTACTGCTGCGCGTAGACCGCCACGCAGCCGTTGGCGCTTTGCGTCGTGCACCACGATCCTGCCTGCATTGGGACAAAAACGTAGTTGTTGCTGGGATCGACCGCGACGCTGTGCGAGTTCGAGCCAGTCGCCACGTTGGTAAGCCAGACGTTTGTCGCCGCATCGATCACGCCCAGGACTGCGCCGGTTGGCATGTCGCGCGCCGCCAAGTAATATCTGTTGTCGCCCGGGTTGTACCAGACTTCATCCACGCCGCCTACGTTCGTGATGTTGACGCAATTCACCAGCGGCGTCGAGCTGCAATTCACGTTATAGCTGCCGGTGCTGGCGTTGAAACCTCCCGCCAGGTTGATGATGTATTCGTTTGGAGGGAAGGCCTCGCCATCGTGGTCGGCGCAACCGACAATGAACCATTCTCCCGGTCCAGGCGTAATGCCAGTGGCCATGCAATTGGGCGCGAGGATGGTCCCCACCACAACAGGTCCGTTGCCTGTCCCGGTCTGAAGATCGATTACATCGACATTGCCGATGTTCGTGGTCGCAACCGAGTTTCCGTTTGTAAGCAGCCACTTGTCCGAGCCCGGATCATAGGCCATCAGGCCCAATCCGGCGGGTGAAATTGCCCCGGAGCAGTTTGTTCCGGGATTTACCTGATCGCAGAACGCGCCGTTGCTGTAGTTCAGGATTGGCCCGTGATGGCAGGGAATTGTGTATGTGCCCCCGGTCGGAAGCGTCCCGAATGCCGCATAACCGATAATCGGGTTCGCGTCGGCCGGACCACCCGAAACGCCGCTGAAAACGTGGGGATTGGAAGGGTCAGGGCAAGGGAACGTGTTGCCTACCGTATCCACCGGAGTATTGGGATTGAGTCCAAAAGCGGGGCCAGTGCCCCCGGACGCCCCGCCGCCGGCGCCATCATAATAGATCTGTCCGAGGATGCAGCTCGGCGGATTGAACGATCCTCCCACGCTGGGATCCAGAACAGGAGCGGGTAGGGGCGTTCCGCCTCCTGAAGTTCCTGTTCCAGGTATGCCGGTGCCCGTTCCTTGAAGTGGGTAGGGATAAATAGCAGCCGAGCCATTGTAAGGATACATGCCCGTCGCTGCATCGAACCCCGGAGGATACGGCCCATAAGCCAGCGGCCAGGCCAGCGGCAGGCAATGCTGTTGAGCAAGCGTTCCAGTCTTGCTCACAATGTGGGACATGTCGATAAACGTAACGAAGGGTAATCCCGGATCGCCGTTGATGACAGAGAGGACCTGATGCGCAGGATCGTAAAATTGTTCGTCCGAACGATCGTCGCCGCAGTCGGCCGCTGAACCCGCTTCTCCGTTCCACGAAGAGATGCACGGAGCGATTCCCAGTGGCCCGTCATAATCGGCGGACACGCCGGTAGGAATACTTGCAACCATGGTTGGCGGTGTCGGCGGGTTGGTGACCAGATTCATCGTCGTTAGGTCGAAAACCTCGACGTTGGAGCTGCCATTGCCGACGAAGAGGAAATGGCCATCAGGAGTCGCAGTGTTGCCATCTGGCCCAGACATCGGGTTCACGCCGTTGGCGCGAGCGGCGCAGCATTGTGCGCCAGGGAACCCGCCGAACTGATGATTTGCTCCAAAGCCGGTGACCAGGTGGAATTTCGGCCCCGTAACGGTTACGCCCCCGACAGTGGCCGTGGTGCTCGACATGTCTGATCGGCATGCGAACCTGGTGAAATTACCGAACACATCAATATCCGGAGGAACTACATCGACCGCTGCGCCGGCGACCGTTGTTTGGAAACACGAGCTGGCGTCATCGCCTGCGCCGGCAACTGCGTTCGTGCCCTGGATGGCGTTCACGGCGATTTGTTGCTCAGTGTCGATCACCACCATGTCCAGGCCAATGCGATCGGAAATGTAATCGAGATAATGGCCCGACACCGCGGGGTTCGGAACGATCGTGCTAATGTCGAACGAGTTGAACGGACCGCCGGGTTCGCCAGTAGGGTTGTGCTCGGGCACAGGAATGACGTCGATGTTGGCATAGGCACCGTCTTTGGTGGTGCCGCAAACCGGGCAGGTTGAAGATGTGCCGCAGCCGCTCGCGATGATAAACAGTAAGGCAAGAACCAGCGTAAGAAAAATTCTCGACCTCATCGAAATTTCCTCCTGCGATTACCCCTCAAGAGCGGCGTTCCGCCCGCTCCCGCTAGCTGATGAATCGTTGAACTCTTGCTTCAAAAAGGTCCTCGACGCGACTGCTCTTAAAACCGGAACTGCAACTCTTGCGTGATCGCATAGTAGTTTTGCGGGATCGCGCCGATCGTGCTTGGTTCTTTTAACTGATCGATACCGAGATTGATCATGTACTTGACCCAGTAGTTCGGATACCAGTTCAACCCGACTGTGATCTCGTCTGTGTGATAGTCGTAGGTGGGGACGAAACCCGGGGTGTAGTAACTCAAATAATCAAACCCGGGCTCGTTGGCGTGAATTCCCATATATCGAGCCGCCAGCTCCCACGCGCCGAAGCCCCGTCCATGACCGCCGGGAGTTTCCGGGCCAAACAGAGCGCGTTTCACCCGCGGCGTGCCGTTCTCCGGTCGTTTTTCTCCGGTTAGCAGGTACGTTGCCTGAATGTCCCAGGCCTTGGCGATGATCGACGGCAGACTGATGAACCCCAGGCCGCCGGCCTGTTCCGAGCCCACGTTGTTTCGCGACATGTTGAGCTGGTCGAACTCGCCACGCACTGCGAAAGCCGACTTGATGTAAGTGAATTCGCCGTTATACCGCTGAATGGGTCCGTTGATGCGGAACTGCGGGAAGAAGTCGTAGGCGCCGTCCGGGAGATTGCCATTGAAGCTGAGATCTCCCGACTCGCCGCGTGAGCGCCCGTAGTCGATCGCGCCCCCCACGGCGAGTTCGCGAATCCAGCTATTGTTGGATTTGCGGAAAGGATAAAGCCGCAGCCTCCCGATGGCTTCCGGCTGGTTTGTGGTGTTTACGACGGCATAACCCTTGCCGTTGAAAATTCCTGCCCACCATTGCAGGACGCCGCCTGAGATATCACCATGCAGAGCCAGGCCGGGGCTGCGGAATGCCGAAGCCGCCGAGGGGTACAACATTGCCTGAAATCCGCGCTCGACAAAGTCCAGGTTCGTGGCGCCGGTTCCGGCTTCCTGGGCAAACGGAACCTTGAATTGCCCTGCCTGGAATTGGAACTCAGGCCGGATGCGAACGTTCAAATACACGTCACGAATGATGGATCCAGTGCTCGACGCCGCGTCCGTCAGTAATGCGAAATCGAAGCGCGACCCGTAATTGCCCTGAAAACCAAAGCGCGCCCGGCGCAGCAGGAAAGTGTCCGCGGGAGCCCCGTCGCCTTTGTACGCGCGGAAATCAGTATCCACGTACCCGTAGGGGCTGATGCTGAATTGCCCGTTGGGGCTGCGGATGAAGAAGTGTTCGCCATTCCATCCCGCGGTCAGCGGCGCCTGATCTTTTTGCATCGCATTCTGGGGAGCTACGGGTTCAGCCGCCGGCGCAGCTGCGGCCGGATCCAGTTCCATCAGAATGGCGTTGCGCAATCGCGCGCCGTCGCTGATCGCGTTCACCGGTTCGGGAGTGCTCACCGCCGCCGGCGCGTCCGCTACGGGGCGCACTTGCGCCGCTCCAGTATCGGCAGGTTTGGCGTTGGCCTCAGCCTGCTTTTCACCTGCCAGCTTTTGGACCATCTCCTTAAGTTCTTCGATGGTCTTTTGCTGCGCGGCCACCTGATCGCGTAGCTGATCGACTTCCTGCTTGCTGGCTGCCTCGGAGGCCGAAGCCGTTTTGTTGTCGGATGAAGAGCTTTGGGCAGGTGAACCTGGAACCAGCAGAAAAACTAGGGCGAAGGAGATCGTTAGCGAACGCATTCTTTTCCCCTCTCGGAGTAACATGTACGCACAACTTTATGGCTCGCAGGATGCGCTCGACGGACGCACCCCAACATCAGACTGGCACAACAAACTGCCCGTCCAGGGAACCAACTGCTTTTCGGCTTAGAACTCGTCTGATAAGCAGACCAGTCAGACGCAACGGTGTAGCATAGTAGGAAATCCAATGTCAACCGGAATATCAAATTTTTACGGTCGCTGGGCGTCCGCCATTCCTCCGCTCGGGAAGATAACTGGCGAGCGGCCGCGCCGCGCCGTCCGTGTATACGAAAGAGAGATGAAAGCAACATGAAAATCGCAAACAATCTTACCGAACTGATCGGCAATACGCCTCTGGTGCGGCTCAACAAAGTAAACAAAAATTGCGTAGCCGAGATCGCCGCCAAGCTGGAAAGCCAGAATCCCTGCGCCAGCGTCAAAGATCGCATCGGCATGAGCATGGTTGGCGACGCCGAGCGCTCCGGCAGGATTCATCCTGGCAAGACCGTGCTGATCGAGCCGACCAGCGGCAATACGGGCATCGCGCTGGCCTTTGTAGCCGCCGTCAAAGGCTACAAACTCATCCTCACAATGCCGGAAACCATGAGCCTCGAGCGGCGCGTGCTTCTGCTCGCCCTGGGCGCCGAGATTGTATTAACGCCCGGTCCGAAGGGTATGCCCGGCGCCATCGCCAAAGCCGAGGAGATTCTCGCCAACACTCCCAACGGTTTCATGCTGCAGCAATTTGATAATCCGGCGAATCCTAAAATTCATCTCGAAACCACTGGACCCGAGATCTGGAACGACACAGACGGCCGCGTCGATTTTCTCGTCTCCGGTATCGGCACCGGAGGAACCCTCACAGGAGTCTGCCAATATATCAAACCGAAGAAGCCGTCATTCAAGGCCGTGGCGGTTGAGCCAGCCGACAGTCCGGTGCTTTCCGGCGGAAAGCCGTCGCCGCACAAGATTCAGGGGATCGGGGCCGGTTTCGTTCCGAAAATTCTGCGCACCGATTTCATTGACGAAATTGTCACCGTCACCAACGACGAGGCCATCGAGATGGCGCGCCGGCTCGCCAGAGAAGAAGGACTGCTGGTGGGGATTTCTTCGGGCGCCGCGATGTTTGCCGCATTGAAGATCGCCGAGCGGAAGGAAAACGCGGGCAAGCTGGTAGTCGTGGTTCTGCCCGACTTCGGCGAACGTTATCTTACGAGTGCTCTGTTCCAGTCGCTGCGCGATCAGGCTTTGCAATTGCCCACTTTGCCCGTGCCAGAAAAAAGCGTCGCATAGTCGTTCTTGCCATAGCAAGCACACCGCGCATCGGCCGGAGACGCAAACGGATAGTGAGATAATGAATATTCTCCTGGCCCCGTAGCTCAGTTGGATAGAGCAGCGGTTTCCTAAACCGTTGGTCGGCGGTTCGACTCCGCCCGGGGCCTCCACTCGATCGCAAGAGAGTAGAACGTCAGTACCGTTCCTCAAGAATAATTTGAAAGCAAGAATCGGAGTGTCAGCCTGGAAACGACAACTTAATCTGAAGCGTGGAGACGATTCATGGACGCGAAAGAATTCCGCGACGTAGGACATCGGGTGGTAGATTTCCTCGCCGAGTATCTCGAGCACATTGAGGAAAAGCCCGTGTTTCCGGACGTCGAATCCCAGACTGTCAATGCACTGTTTGGCGAACCGCTGCCGCAAGATCCCAGCTCAACCGAAGATGTCTTGAACGAACTCGAGACTAAACTGGTTCCCTACTGCACCAACGTCGGCCATCCTGGGTACATGGGTTTAATCACGCCTTCGCCTAATCCTGTGGGCATCATCGCAGACTTCATTTGCTCCGCTCTCAATCAGAATGTCGGAGCGTATTCAATCGGCCCATCGGCAGTCGCGATGGAGCGCCGGGTTGTACGCTGGCTGACAGATCTCTGCGGTTACGGTCCACAAGCAGGAGGGAATCTGACGAGCGGCGGAATGATGGCCAACTTCATCGG
>JASICF010000372.1 GCA_030044775.1 Candidatus Sulfotelmatobacter sp.
TCGCGGGCCAGGTCCTGTGCTTCGCGCAGCAATGGCTCGGACTCGGAGCCGCGACCGGATTGCGCCAAGGCATCGGCAAGATCGTTGAGAACTTCCACCATCCCCGCGCTGTGGTCGCCCGCTCCACGATAGCCGTTGACTGCGTCCTGCATGGAGTTGATCGCCGCCCCGAAACGGCCCTGATATTCGAAGATTAATCCCATGTCGTGCGATTCATCGGCGGCGCCGCGCGTATTGCCAGCCTTGCGCCATAAGTCGAGAGCCCGCATGGCAGTGCTTAATGCTTGATCGAACTGCCCAGTGCTTATGTACACTTGCCCCAACTCCGATAATGTTTCAGCGACCGCCGCGGGGGCGTTGAGTTTCTCCCGCAACTGCAGAGCTTGCTGCAGATAAATGAGGGCATTGTCGCTGTCGCCTTTGCCCATGTAAACGCCACCGATGTTGTTGAGACACAGAGCCTGATAGTTCTCGTCGCCCGTGTCGCGCTGGATCTGCAGCGCTTCCTTGTAATTTTCCAGCGCCTGGTCGTAGTCACCTTTCGATTCGTAGACCACGCCCATGTCGATAAGCGTATCGCCCACTTCTTTCTTCATCCCGATTCCACGCTGCAAGTCAAGGGCCTGGTTGTAGTCGGAAAGCGCGGCATTCACCTTGCCTTGCGTATTTTGAACAACCGCGATTTCGACCAGGTTGCTAGCCAGGGCTCGCTTGAGACCCAGCCGCTGATTGATTGCCATTGCTTCCTCATAATCGCGCATGGCCTCGTCAAGCTTATTCATCATTCTGTAGGCGATGCCCATCGATTGGAGAATCAGCGCCTTCAGTTCCTGAGCATCTACCTGCACAGACAAAGACAGCCCTTTGTTCAGCGGATCGAGAGCGGCTTGCGGGTTTCCGCTGACTATCTCGACCACTCCCATCTGCCAAAGGGCTTTAATGTTTCTCGGATCGGATTGCAACAGGCTGGATAGCTGGGCGCGAGCCAGATCGTAGCTGCCGGTTTCGGTGTACAGGCCGCCGAGGGCGGATTCGATATCAGAATTACCGGGCATGCTTTTGGCGAGCGTTTCGTAGGCTTCGATCGCTTTCTTGTTATCCTTCATGATCTGCGCATGCGTTGCCTGGATCAGATATTTTTCCGCAGCGGGTAATTGCTGACTGAGGTCGACTGCCTTTCGCGAAGCCTGTTCGGCATCGGCGTCATAGCCGAGAGCCGAATCGGCGTCGGCAAGCCGCGAATATGCAAGGGCAAAACCTGTGTCTTCTTTTGTTGCAGACTGAAGGGCGTTTACCGCCTCGGGATCTTTCCCATCGCGCAGGAACTGGACGCCCTGATTGTAATCGCGCAGGGCATCGGCGGAGTGAGAACTGGGCTGGAAGGAACTGGCTTTCAGCTCTTTAATGACGTCCGATGAAAACGAAAGATTATTACGAATCGATGCCGCCAACCGGTCGACCGCTCCCGGAATGTCTTTTTCATCGACCGCGTCGATTTTGATAGGGACGGTGCGGTCATGTTTCAAATCCTGCAGCGTGGCATCGATGCGAATCTGCCCGCCGAATTTAGCGTACTGCCCCCACACCAGAGTATCGGCGCTGCTGAATTCCGCCAGGCGACGAAGCGTGGTCGGCTCCATCGTAGAGTTCGGCGCGACACGGAGATCGCTAAGCACCTGGTGCACGCGATCCTGCGGAACCGTGCGCAAACGGGCCGATTGCCCAACATCGGTGCTTAACATGTCGGCCAGACTCGGACCAAGCCAATCCTCGCTCGGGTCGCCGGTAGCGTTGCGGAAAGGGAGAATCGCAAGAGCAACTGTCGGCGTGGAGGCGGCCTTCTTTGTCAAAGGCGAGAACAGCGGTCCACGAAAAAGATAGCCCAAAATCGCAAGCAAAAGAACCGCCGCGATACCGCTCAGCAACGGCCAGTGAATCGTGCGGCCCCAGGGTTCGACGGCGGGCTGAAACCCAAGATTTGCTGCCGCGCCATTTTCTTGCCAGGCTTCGAGATCGCGCAGCAACGCGGCAGCCGTCTGATAGCGCAGGTTAGGATCGCGCTCCAGGCACTTGCCGACGATATTGCTGAGAGCGCGCGGAATATTTTCATCGTGATCCGAAACAGGAATGGCGCGTTCGGAATTTCGCTTAATCAAACTGGCGACTGCGCTTTCCGCATGAAACGGAGTCACGCCGGTCAGCATTTCGTAGAGAATTAGACCGATGGTGAACAAGTCCGAACGCTGATCCAAGTCCTTGGCCAGCGCCTGTTCCGGAGACATGTACTCCATCGTCCCGACCAGCGCTCCGCTCTGGGTCATGCCATCGCCGCCGACCGTGCGCGCCAAGCCGAAATCCATGACCAGAACGCGCCCGCCGGCGTCGCACATGATGTTTTGCGGTTTCAGGTCACGGTGAATAACGCCCACATCATGGGCGGCTTCGAGCGCCCGGCAAGCCTGCTTAATGATCTCGACCGCTTCCTCGGGCGGAAATTTTTTCTTCTTCCGGATGAGCGCGCGTAGATCCTCGCCTTCCACAAACTCCATGGTGATGAACTTCATGCCATCGGCATCGCCCAGGTCGTAGATGCGGATCACGTTGACGTGCGTGACTTGCCGCGCCAGCAAAAGTTCCTGCTTAAACCGCGCCAGAATCGATGGGTTCGAGCCCAATTCCGGCCGGATTACTTTCAGCGCCACAGGCCGGTTTAGCTCGCGGTCCATCGCCTTGTAGACCGCGCCCATGCCACCTTCACCCAAAAGCATCAAAATCTCGTAGCGTCCGCCCAAGACGTCGCCAGGTTCGAGCAGAGATACGCTAATGACAGGCCGCGGACGAGAAGAAGGCATGCCTGCGAAAGGTGGCGGCGGTGATACGTCGAGCTGAGTCACCTGCAGATCGATCAGCGTCGCATCTGGATCGATTGGCGGATGGGAGCCGGAACTCTCGCCCTTGGCGGGAACGCTCACCCCTGCCTGATTAGACGAGTTGGGCCGATCCTGCGGATCGAACCGCGAGTTCCGGTTGTGCATGGTTTGCCCACGAAGCGGCCGGAAAGCCCCCGAAAACATGCCGCACGTAACTGGCTAAAAAGTATATACCCGTATTGCGGGGGTGTAAGGGGAATATTCAGGAAACCAAGAGTGCACCATGAACAATCTTTCACATCTGGATCGCATGGGATGTAATTCCCTTCGTTGCAACCAGAGGCGGTTGTGGACTGCCAGCTCGGGTCTGAATCGGGATAACATAGACCCGTGAAAGAGACCTGGAGGTGGTTCGGATCGCAGGATCCCGTTTCGCTCGACCATGTGAAACAAGCCGGCGCAACCGGCGTGGTTTCGGCGTTGCATCATCTTTATCGTGGCCAGTCATGGCCTGTCGATGAACTGCTGAAACGCAAGGCCGAAATTGAAGCGGCGGGGCTCACCTGGTCGGTGGTCGAGAGCATCCCGATCCATAATTCGATCAAGCTGCAAACCGGTCCTGTACGTCACTTCACCGATGCATGGAAGGATTCACTTGCGGCGCTGGCGCGAGCCGGAGTGAAAACCGTGTGCTACAACTTTATGCCGGTGGTTGATTGGACACGCACGGATTTGCGATGGCGCCTGCCCAGCACCGGCTATGCGCTTCGCTTCGACCTCACCGATTTTGCGGCGTACGATTTGTTTATTCTGCAACGGCCGGATTCTGAAAAAGATTATTCCGCCGAGCGCATCGCTGCGGCTCGAGTCCGCTACGAGTCAATGCTTGAGAAACGGCGTGATGAGTTGGAGCGTACCATCATCGCCGGACTTCCAGGAGCAGAAGCTTCTTATAGCCGGTCTGATTTCAAGGCCTTATTAGAGCAATATTCCGGAGTTACTTCGGCCGATCTGCGGAAGCACCTAATTGCATTCCTGCGCGAGGTAGTGCCGGTTGCGCAGGAACTCGGGCTGCGGCTGGCCATTCATCCCGACGATCCCCCGCGGTCTTTGTTCGGATTGCCGCGGGTCGTCTCAACGGCAGAAGACATCCGGGCAATTCTTGACGCCGTTGACGTGCAAGCAAACGGCTTGACGTTTTGCGTGGGATCGTTCGGGGTGCGGGCAGACAACGATCTTCTCGCGATGGTAAGCGAATTTGCGCCGCGCATTCACTTTGTCCATCTTCGGCAGGTAATGCGCGAACCGGATGGATCGTTCTACGAAGCTGAACACCTGCGAGGCAGCTCGGACTTAGTGGGTGTGATCTGCGCATTGCTGCGGGAGGAATCGCGGCGGAGACTCGAAGGCCGGGAAGACAATGAGATCCCGATGCGGCCGGATCACGGTCATCTACTTGCCGACGATATTTCGCGCGCGGCGAATCCGGGCTACTCGTTGATCGGCCGCTTGAAGGGGTTAGCGGAACTGCGTGGAGTGATTGCTGGCCTGGAGTACGGGACGCCTGAGTTGAAGTTCGAAGGAGCAGCCGCGCATGAAAGAGTTTGCAAATAAAATTGCGATTGTGACTGGCACGACTGGAATCGGCCGCGCGATCGCGAAGCGGCTGGGGGCGGATGGATGCCGCGTCGTTGCCTGCGGTATCGATTCGTTCGCCAATCGAGAGTTCCAGCAAGAAGCGCAAGCGAGCGGACTGACGATCTCTGTCGAGCAATGTGACGTCAGCGATTCAAACCAGGTGAAGGCGATTGTGGGCAAAACAGTCGTTGCTTACGGCGGGCTCGACATGATCGCGAATGCGGCAGCCATTCATCCCTTCGGAACCGCGCTTGAGACCGATCCGGAAAGCTGGAGCCGCTGTATGGCCGTGAATGTGGGGAGCATTTTCCTGTTTGCACACTTCGGTATCCCGGAAATGAGGAAGCGCGGCGGAGGCGCGATCGTGAATCTTTCTTCGGTTCAGGGTTACGCGTGCCAGCGCGGAGTCGCGGCCTACGCGACATCAAAGGGCGCTGTGCACAGTCTGACCCGCGCTCTGGCGCTCGACCACGCCGCCGATCATATTCGCGTGAACTCGATCAGCCCGGGTTCGATTCGCACACCCATGCTCGCGAGTTCTGCGGCACACTTTGCCGCGGAGGTTCCCACTGAAGCCGCCTTCGACCGCTTCGGCAAAGCGCACCCGATGGGAAGAATTGGCAACCCGGAAGAAGTGGCGGAGTTGGCTGT
>JASICF010000373.1 GCA_030044775.1 Candidatus Sulfotelmatobacter sp.
TCTTTGTTGAGGAAGCGATGGTCCATGGCGTCGAGGACTTCGCTATGCATGATTTCCTTGAGCTGCTTGAGATCGACAACGAATCCGGAGCGGGGATCGACTTGGCCTTTGACGGTGACTTCGAGCGTGTAGTTGTGGCCGTGGCCGTTGGGGTTATTGCATTTGCCGAAGACGCGCTGGTTTTCTTCGGGAGTGAACGCGGGATTGTGATAGTAGTGCGAGGCGGCGAATTCGGCTTTGCGGGTGAGATAGAGCATAGCGGTCAGTGGCTAGTGATCAGTGGCTAGTGAATCCAGTTTCTTGCCGGTCCCGTGCGAGGCGAAATGTTCCTTGCGCACCGCTGAATCCGGGTAGGTCCGTCCCTTCCATGAAATGTTGCCTTTCGCATACGCACGTTTCGAGCGCAGGAGCAAATAGGCGAACATGGGATAGCCGAAGAGAGCGCCGAGAAATTCCATGGTCAGGTCGAAATTTGCTCGGCGCAGCACGCCTGTATTGCGCGAAAAAGCTATCGCTCCGAGGGCGCTAAGCCACCAGTGATGCGTTGCGACGGAGAGCGCGAGGAGCATCCACGGCAATGCCCAAAACGAAATGGTTGTCATCGCCAGCCGGGCCGGATGCGGAAACAGCAGTGCCAGATTCTTGGTCCAGCCTTCGCGGAGTTGCGTGAAATTGCGGTACATGCGGGTGCGAACGGCGTCGGCGGCGTAACGGAAGAAAATCTTGTGACCCGATCGTTTGACGGCGCGAGCGAGCGCCACATCTTCGAGAATTTCGCCGGCGATGGCAGCGTGGCCACCGACAGCATCGTAGGCTTCCCTCCCGATCAAAATATACTGGCCGTTTGCCGCGGCTACGGGCGATTTCGGGTCGCGCACCATGGAGGGTGAATATTGGCGAGCCAGCTCGGCAAAAATCACCGGCATAGTCGCCATCTCCCAGAAAGTGATGGCGATCTGCTCCGGCGAATACGAGAGCAGGTCGGCGTGGTGATCGCGGGCCTCGGCGAGGGCGCGGGCTAACGAGCCGGGAAGATGAGTGGTATCCGCGTCGGTAAACAAGAGCCAGTTGCCATGGGCGATTTTGGCTCCCGAGACGAGGGCGTTGTTTTTGCCGGTCCAGTCCGCTGAAAGTGGGCCAGCTTCGATGACATGAACGGTGGGAGGGGAATTGCCACCGGACGAGTCGTCCGGGGCTCCAAGTGCGACGAACGATTGGGCGATTTCGCGCGTGCGGTCGGTGGAGTGATCGTCGACGACGATGATTTCGAAATTCACACCGGTTTGCGCGATCAGCGACTCCAGACAAGCGGCGAGAGAAGATTCTTCGTTGCGCGCCGGGACGATGACGGAGACTTCGACTCTATTGAGATTTGTTCGTGCCCCATCCATGATCGAATCTATTATTATAAGGTGTGCCAGGCGGGAGCTATCGAGCTGCGCTCGATTGGACCCATTCGACTCCTCTCGCGCTGCTCGGGTCGCTCAGGGCAGGCTCCCGAGGGCGGCCGTCCCCACATGAGTATCTACAGATCGAGAATCGTGCAGTGTGTTGTCCGATTGGCTGGGGTCGCGTTGCTTCTGACATCGGCTGGCTGCTATAGCCGGTCGCGGCCGGCGCGGATCGGTTCGGCGGCTCCGGATTTTACGGTGCGCGACGCGCAGCGCTCAGTTACGTTGAGTCACTTGAAGGGACAGATCGTGGTGCTGAATTTCTGGGCGACGTGGTGCCCGCCGTGCGTCGAAGAGATGCCGTCGCTGGTGCAGATGCAGGCGAAGATGAAGGATAAAGGGATCACGGTGCTGGCGATCAGCGTGGATCAGGATGAGGACGCCTACCACCGATTTCTGCAGGATCATGGCGTCAATTTGCTCTCGGTCCGCGATGCCGACCAGAAAAGCAACGACCTCTATGGGACGTTCAAGTTTCCGGAGACCTACATCATCGACCGGAATGGGGTGGTGCGGCGGAAGTTTATCGGGGCGGTCGATTGGACCGAGCCGGACGTGATTGAGTATCTGGGGAAGCTGTAGAGATGTGAAGCGGCACCTCCAATGATTCATGGCAAGCAGTCCGTCAACCTCGCAGCCGAAGCCAAAGCTGGTTGCGCCCTTGTGGCACACTCTGGGCCTTCTGACGATTCAGCTGGCGGTTTCCCTTGCCCTCTTACGGATGCGAAACCGCAGCCCGGCAGCCGGTGAGCAGCATTCCGCAAACGTAATTCTCTATCTGTCTGTAATTGTCTCCGAGTGGGCACTGTCTTTCTACATATGGCTTGGCGGGCAGATTCCCGGCGCTACCCGGCTGCGCGACCTGGTTGGCAGGCGTTGGAGTAACACGAAGGATGCGCTGCGCGACCTCGCTATTGCTGTGGTGGTTTGGATTGTTGTTACCGCTGTGGCAGTCTTCATGAGCTTCGCGTTGGGGCCGAGTCATATTGAGTCGTTCGGGTTTCTGAACCCGCGAGGAGGGGCCGAAGTTACGCTTTGGGTGATGATGTCGATCACCGCGGGGTTCTGTGAGGAGCTGCTGTTTCGCGGTTACCTGCAGCAACAGTTTCAGGCTTTGACGGGAAGCATGGTGCTCGCAGTGTCGGCTCAGGGAATCCTCTTTGGCATGGCCCATTGGTATCAGGGAGCAAAAATGATGATCGTAATTACAGTGCTGGGGATTCTGTTCGGAGTGTTAGCACATTGGCGCAAGAGCCTGCTGCCGGGCATGATTGCACATGCGCTGGGAGATATTGTTAACTTAATTGCTATTTGCTTTCCGTGAAGGCCGCGCTCGCAGTCATCTACAACCGGCGGAGAATCATCCGGCTTCTGCCGAAAGAAACTTCTTGTACTCGCGATCCAGCGCAGAAATGGTTGAATCGAGCAAAAGCAGTTGCCCCTGCAGAATCTCGATCTGCCGCTTGATGGCATCGGCGTCCGTGGGTGAAATCACGGCATCCTTATCCAAGTTCAGGAAAGGGGCGAGACTAAGGATGGCGTCCCGTCCCGCTTGCTTTTCTGCTGTGTCGAAGGCTTCCTGCAAACTGTAAATTGCCGCGTACTCTTTGGCGCGGTCATACGACATCAGCGACAAAGCGTTGGTGGATTGCGCAGTTTTCCAACTGAGATTATCGAGCGCCTTGAGATGGAAATTGATCTGCATGCTGGCGTTCGGGGGAGTTTTGTGGGTCTTAATGATCTCATTCAGCGTACTGACATCGCGCGAGAGGGCTTCCTGCTCATCGTGGACGTCCGCGGCAACTTCCTTCAGAGCATCGGCGTTGGC
Source organism: Candidatus Sulfotelmatobacter sp. (assembly GCA_030044775.1). Lineage (GTDB taxonomy): Bacteria > Acidobacteriota > Terriglobia > Terriglobales > Acidobacteriaceae > Sulfotelmatobacter. The sequence goes on from JASICF010000373.1 coordinate 3,280, forward strand.
TTGAATTTCGCTCAGCAAATTGACCTCCGCCGCGTGGACAAGGTGGCGGCGATGGAGCCAGCCAACTGAACTTTCGAGGCTAACAGCGATGAACAGGCCGATGGTAATGGCGAGGATGTGCAGAAGAAAATCTCGCCAACCCTGAATGGAAACGTGGGGAGCGTGAACGTCGAGCATTGGCGATGTCCTTTTTTGCGAATCGAC
>JASICF010000374.1 GCA_030044775.1 Candidatus Sulfotelmatobacter sp.
CTCGAACTGCGCACTCCTGACAATCTCATTCATCTCACCCTGATGGAATCAGAACTTCTTCGCCACCTGGTTCGCAATGAAGGCCGCATCGTTTCGCGCAAGCAAATTCTCGAAGAAGTATGGGGATTGCACGAGGACACTGACACTCGCGCCATCGATAATTTCATGGTGCGATTGCGCCGCTACATTGAAGATAATCCGGCTCAACCGCGCCACCTTTTGACTGTTCGCGGCGTCGGCTATCGTTTCCTCGCCAAACCCGATGAGAAGTGACCGGAGGTACTTTGTATCCTGCGTCACAGTTTTGCGTGAGAACGCTCACGGCTGCCTCGATGGCTCCATTAGAGAATTGCAATGTGGTTCAAGGTAGGAGGTTCAAATGAGAGCCGTCGATGAGGCTCCCGGCTGGGACAAACTCGTTCATCCGCTAGCATCGGTGCTGGATTTCGCTTTTGGATGTCATCACCGGCATTTGAGCCGGGTCTTCACGATCCACGGGAAAAGTTACAAAGTTTGTTGTGACTGCGGGAGGCGCTTGCCGTACTCCCTCAACCGCATGTCAATCGTGCATCGCCGCGCTTCATCGCAGCGAGCCTTACGCCGGGCTTTTCGGCGGTTTCGCGCAGTTCATGGCTAGGCCGTGGGCTGGAGGATTCTTAAATCCTGACTGCATTTTTGCGAGCCACCCTCTTTGCAGCGAACTACTCGCGGTTTTCCCTAGAACAGATTCCACAGGAACTGATTGTAAACATCGTGGTGGTATTGCACCTCGGGTGCCTTCACAAAGGTTCCCAGAGCGCGCGGGCAGCGGTCCGCTGCGGCCTGTTTCAGATCCGCATAACGGCCTTTCACGTCTTCGCCAAGCAGTTTGGTCGTCCACTCCGCTTTGCGGAAGTTCGCGAGCGCGTCGTAGATGTTGTCGGGCAAATAGCGCTCGGCCTGGCGCAGGTTCTTGATCTTCGCCGTTTCGCCGTCGAGGCCGGTTTTGAAAATCGCCAGCATTACCATATAGGGATTGGCGTCAGGCGCGACCGACCGCACTTCTACACGCATGCTCTTTTCGTTTCCGATCGGAATGCGAATCATCGATCCGCGATCCACCGGGGACGCCTTGATCTGGTTCGGCGCTTCAAAGTGCGGATCAAGCCGTCGATAGGCGTTCACGCTGGCATTGAGCAGCAGACAGATGTCATTGCCGTGCGTGAGAATGCGATCCAGAAATGCCCAGCCGGTCTTGCTGAGCTTCTCGTTGCCCTTCGCATCCCAGAAAAGATTTTTTCCGTTCTCGCTGATCGAAACGTTGGTATGCATGCCGCTTCCGTTCACGCCAACTACCGGCTTCGGCAGGAATGAAGCGGTCAAACCCATGTTCGTTGCGACCTGGCGGCAAATCAACTTGTAGAGCTGAATCTGATCGGCCGCGGCAACGACTTCACCGTAGCCGTAGTTAATTTCAAACTGTGAGGGCGCAACCTCGGGATGGTCTTTCTCGTTTTGGAAGCCCATGGCGCGCTGCACTTCCGCAGTCGTATCGATGAACGTGCGCAACGCATCGCCAGGCAGTGAATGGTAATAGCCACCGGTATTGACGTACTCGAACTTGCCGGTCTCGTGGTAGCGGCGCTCGGCATCCGCTCCCTTGAACAGGAAGCCTTCGATTTCATTGGCTGCATTCAGCGTGAAGCCTTTTTTCTTATGAAGGGCGTCGGCATAGTTTTTTAGCACACCTCGAATGTCTCCGGCGTACGAGGTTCCGCCTTTATCGATCACTTCACCGAACACCAGCACTTTACCGGAGCCGAACACGTCTGCCGGCGCCCAATAGAACGCTGCCCAGTCGATGCCTAGGCGCAGATCGCTCTCGCGCTGCGCGGTGAAGCCGCGAATCGACGAGCCGTCGAACGTCAGATTGTCCCAGCTCTTGATCAGGAACTTCTTATCGTAATCCAGCATGTGCAGCCGGCCTTCGAGATCGCTGAACAGGACGGTCACAGCCTTGATTCGCTTCTCGTCGGTCAGATACTTCAGCCGTTTTTCCTGAATCTTGCCCATCGGCACTCGATTCCGCCGCTGCTCTTTTGCCTCCAGATTCAGACCTTCGAGTTCGTCGTAGGTGAGTGCCAGAAAATTACGCAATTCGCTAGGCATGGATTTCCTTCATTCTCCTGTTCGAATATCGGCAAAATACTTTATGGGCAAGCAAGACTACAGGTTCTGCTGATTGAAATGGTTGGAATTTCAACCCAGCAGAATAGCGCGAGCGGGCAGGCCTCGCCAATCGAAAAAGCTGATGTCGCGGATAAAAGAGATTTATCGGAATGGATTGCACCGAAACCGACGGGGCCTATTGCTGGTGAGTCGATGCTCCGGCGGCAATTTCACGCAAGGCGCCGACAAATCCGACAGCCGCATTCGGGTCGGAGAGCGCTTCCAGCTTTACCGTTGCCGAGAACTGTGGCGACTCTGGACGGAACCGGACTTGCAAAATATCCTGCCGCCGCGCCGACATCAGCGCGTTCAGTTCCGCAGCCGGGTCCTGTTTCCAGTGCGTGCGTGTGGTGAGAATGATAGGACCGGGTTCGTAGACTTCCCATTCACGCTGGCGGTGTCTGCTCCCCGTAATGCCGCGGTTTTGTGCCGTCCACCGATGCCGTAATACATCTAAATCAAAACTCGGAGAACCACCCAGATCTGCTTCAAAAGTCAGGGTTTCCTGCTGATGTTGCCAGCAACTGACCAGCCACTGCACGGGTAGAGCCCGAGGCCGAAACTTCAGGGTTACGCTGGCGTTCTCGAACCAGTGCGAATGAAAATGTAACCGCGCCTGCATGCGCGCACTGTCCATCCATCGCGACTCCAAAATCCGCCCTTTCCCGGCACACGCATTGTGTACCCACTTTAAGGCGGTTGCTCCTTTTTTGTGATTGTAGGCAGAAAACACGAAGTACCAGATGGCCAGGACGGCGAAGGAGCCAGCCACGTCGATCAGCAGAAGGTGCACCACAACACTTCCTCTGATGCCCATCCTACGTCCTGGGTTGCGACCTGCGCAAGAGCCTATCGTCCACTAATTTCCCCTCCATGGGGTGTCCGATGTCGTCGCTACTGTGCTCTGGATCATGAGCTCTTGCGCTCGGTGCTCTGTGGTCCCGACCTTCATGCGAGCCGTGTGCCGATCTTGCCGGATTCCTTCGTCAAGCTCAAGTAATCGCTTATGTTGCCGATGTAATCTTCAGCAGTCCTTGATCATCGAAAACACCTGCAAGACATGGATTACGAGAGCCCATTAGTGAGAGCTATGAACAACGCTGCGACCGCACGAAGTACGCCCACCGCCACCACCGACCGAAGACGTTACAAACGCTTCCGCTTGTCTGTGCCAATCTCCATCACCGGCGAGGATCGTTCCGTCATTCCCGCCATCACGCTTGAAATCAGCGAGGGAGGACTCTCGGCCGTCCTCGTTTCAGAACTGCAGATTGGTGACGTGGTAAAGGTCTATCCTCTCGCCGGCGAAACCCTCGTCGCCCAAGTCCGCCGTCGAGTGGGAAGGGTCTATGGCTTCGAGTTGCTCAACCCATCGGACCAGCAAGTCACCCGGCTACGAGAAGCTTGCAGCCGGCTCCCTCGTTATCCCGACAACAACAAAATGGGAATTTGAGACGAAGACTTCCCGCAGCTCACGCTAAGACGGCGCCGCTGCCGCTACAATGGCAAGGTGCCGCTCGCCATCGGAGACTTCAAAGTCCGGAATTTCGCGATCCGGGACTTCCAACCGGCCGACCTCGACGCCCTCTGGCGGATCGATCAGGAATGTTTTCCCCCGGGGATCTCGTATTCCCGCACCGAACTCAAACTCTATCTACGCCGACGGGGGGCGTTCGGGCTCGTGGCCATGAGCACCCAACCGGAACGGGAAGCACCCAAACCAACCGGGGCGTCAATGCAGCAACGCGAGCCGGCAGAGAGCCCGGCAGGCAGCATCGCCGGCTTCATCGTTGCCGAAGTCGAACACGGTAAGGGGCACATCATCACGATCGATGTGGTGGCCGCTGCGCGCCGTCACGGCGTCGGATCTCTACTGATACGAAGTGCGGAAGATCGTTTGCGCGCTTCGGACTTTCCTTTGGTCGAGTTGGAAACTGCGGTCGACAATATCTCCGCACTGGCGTTCTACAAACGCCACGGCTACACGGTTGTCGCAACGATTCCACGGTATTACTCGAACGGAGTTGATGCGCTTCTACTGCAGAAACCGCTCGCTTCACGAGCACAAAATTGACGGATGCAAGATTCACGCACAGAGATCGGCGAATGAAAGATTCG
>JASICF010000375.1 GCA_030044775.1 Candidatus Sulfotelmatobacter sp.
GTATATGTCGTTCGCATCAAGGGCGGCATTGAGTACACTGTGACACGCACTTACAAGAAGAATCTCCAACTCCTTGCGCAATTGTGGATTGGCACTGCCGGTTTTGTTATGACCAAGTAGAATCAGGACGGGACGAAGCTCTACTCAGATATCTACATCCGACCTCGAAACTCACGCGGCGACGGGCAACCGATGTTTGACTTGGCCGGTCGCCTGTCGAACATCCTCTCGCATTTGTTTTAGTACACAGACCAAGACGAGTTTGGCGGCTCTAGTTCAAAACGTTCCGAACCGTCTATTCAGACGCCGAGCCCGCTCACCCTGAGGAATCTTCTTGCCAAAGGTACAGAAGCGAACGCTCGGGGTAAGCCAAAACGTTGTCCTTGCTGTGAGCCATCGATTCGCTTCGTAGGGCCTGAGTCCAACTCTCTCAATATTGGAAATAGGACTTCCGGTAACTCGAACAAGCTAAGACAGTCAAGAAAGGATGTTACAACTTATGGGAAACCTTACGCCTTGATGGATTCCGACGAAATACCGAAGCAGTCAGGCCAGCGAGAACCACGAACTATGCAATTGGTGATGTGGAATCGATCGACGTCCACCGGAAAACCATATCCCCACTTTGTTCGAACCTCAGGTAACTCCTTACGACACGCGGAATTGCTATTGGCCTTCGAGTTGCACCCCGGCCCTCTGAAGCTCCTCGCTGTCAACACTGGAATCCGAGAGATCGTACATCTATGGGGACAACCAAATGAGACGTCTGTCAACGAAGTTCGGGGTGTTTGGGCTTTCGATGCTTTCTGTCATGCTGCTGCTCTCTGTTGTTGTTGCGCAAGAGACCACCGGCGGGCTGCAAGGAACCGTGAAGGATGCGAGCGGTGCAATGGTCCCTAATGTACAAATGGTTCTCACAGGCACCTCACTGGTGGGCGAGAAAACTTTGCAAACCGACAGTAGCGGCCACTATCATTTTGTCAACTTGCCGCCCGGCACATACACAATAACGGCTACGGCTCAAGGATTCTCCGAACTGAAGCGCGAGGGTATTAACATTGAGGTCGGACACCTTCCGACTCTTGATCTCACCTTGGCAATTGGCACGTCCAGCACCGTGGTGGAGGTCAGTGGCGAAGCTCCAGTGATTGACGTTACGACGAACATTAATCAAACGAATCTCACGAGCACTGAGCTGAATGACACTCCCCATGGCTATAGCTTCCAGTCGGTAATTCAGTTCGCCCCGATGGCTCGTAACGAACCTCTTGCCGGTCAGGTTGTGAATGGCATGCCGGCAGGCGGAAGTGGCGGGTCTCTGCCTGGCAGCGCCGGTAACGGCCAATCATTTGGTTACTCGATCGGTGGTGCTGCCGATTCGGAAAGCACCTACTTAGTAGAGGGACAGGACACAGAGAACGTCTCTGGCGGATACTCCAACGCCAATGTACCTTTCCAGTTTATTCAGGAAGTCCAAATCGCTACATCCGGCATTCAAGCTGAGCACGGCGGCGCACTTGGTGGCGTAGTCAACGTCATCATGAAAAAAGGCAGCAATGCATACCACGGCTCGCTGTTCACAAGTTACGAATCGGACGGAATGGACGGGAATCCGGTGAACCCTTTCCTGCGATACGATCCGGATCCTTCAACCATCCCCGCAGGTTTCGACGATCCTTCGCAGATCTACCAAGCGCAGAAGCAACATTTCCGTATCGGTCAACCCGGTTTCACCGTCGGCGGCCCTCTCAAAAAGGATCGATTATGGTTCTTTTTGGGCTTTGCACCCGAATATACAAGTTACGCGGAAACCGTGGATTTCGGCGCCAACGACAACAATGCCGGCAATCAGTACTTCACCCAGGACAATCAGACATACTTCGGCACGGGCCGCATCGACGCGACTTTGACACAAAAAATCCGCGTTTTCGGTTCATGGTTGTATCAGTATGCGCGCGAAACCGGGGCGGGAAGCGCCTTTCCGATCGCTGACCCTGAGAAATCGGAATCAGGATACCTGAACACCGCTGTTCTAAGTCCTTTGACCCTCTACTCCCATGGCATTGGCTTTTCGTCTCCTAACGCGACCTACAATACTGGCGCCGACATTACCTTGACCCCGAGAATTGTTTCCACCACGCGCCTGGGATATTTCTTTCAGAATTATCACGACTTTGGCTGGCCAACCTCGGTCACGAACCTTGACTGGAATACGAGCGGCATCGGAGTATCCGATAATACTGGCTCGCCTCTGCCCGCCGCGCTGCAGGAAGGAGCTGGCACAACCACGGTTCCGTACGATTCCAGCTACACTCTATTCAACGCCAACAAGCATTATCAATTCGACGAAGATGTGGCATTCTTCAAAAGCGGCTGGTGGGGGACGCACAATTTCAAGTTCGGCTACCAACTCAATCGCCTTTCAAATCTGATTAATCAAAATGGCAACGTTCCGCAAGTGTTCCTGAACATTGGACCGACAGGAAGCGGAATCAGCTACACGAGCTCAACCACTACCGGCGCCAAGAACTGCGACCTCTTGAAAGCGGAATGGGGGGCGTGCACGGGCCAGTACGGCTACGCAGTAGTGCAAGACTTCGCAACCATTCTCAACCACCCCGCGGTGGACTGGAACCACGGATTGTTCGCGCAGGATTCGTGGACGATCGCTCGCGGACTCACTCTCAATCTTGGCATCCGCGTCGAAAAGGAGACTCTCCCAGTTCCTCCGGGAAGCGTATTGCCCGGCGTTACTCCGCCGTCATCCATCAACTTCTCGTGGGGCGACAAGATTGCGCCGCGCCTGGGAGCGGCATGGGGGTCACAAGATGGCAAACTGAAAATCTTTGGCAGCTATGGCGTGGTCAATGATGTCATGAAACTCCTGTTAGCCCAGAGCTCCTGGGGTGCGCAGGCGTATGAACAGTGTAGCTACCCTCTTGGTCCGGATACGAAGGGCACGTTTACGGACGCCGATATTAACGCAGTTTTTATAAACAACCGAGCCTGTCCGAATGCCGTACCCACTGTGGGAGCCAACTTCGCAGGTGGTGTAACCCCGCCATCTCTGATAGATACAAAAACCGGGGTTTCGCTGATCGAAAATGTTAACTTTCGTCCGTTGGAGCCGGTGGCGCCCAACGTCAAACCTTACCGGCAACACGAATACGTGGGTGGCGTGGACTATCAGTTAGGCAAAGCTTGGGCGCTCGAAGCTCGTTACGACCGCCGCCGACTTGACCACGTCATTGAAGACGCATCCTTATCTGATCGGATATTTGGCGAGCTCTATACAGTCGTTAATCCTGGCCAAGGCGTCGACAAGACCATCGACAGCTATGCCAGTTACCTGACCTCAATTGGCAAGACCTATGGCGTTCCAGGCGAAGCATTCAACGACACAAAAGATTACGGCCCCAGTGCCGCATTCGGTACCTGTCCATCGTGCCCCGCGAATCCCATCGCCATCCGTAACTACGACGCGGTTGAAGTGCGCCTGACTCATAGCACGAGTCGGCGTTGGAATGGAATGTTTAGCTACACTTATAGCCGCTTGTGGGGGAACTATACCGGACTGACGACCACCGACCAGACGGACGGCGGAACTCCAGGACGCAACTCTCCAGATACCACCCGTTCCTTTGACGAGCCGTTCTACTATTTTGGAGCCAATGGTAAATCAACCGACGGGGTTCTGCCGACCGATCGCCCTAATGTCTTCAAGGGTAACGTCTATTACGCACTTCCCTGGGCGAAGCATCAAACCACGACTTTCGGGCTTTTCCAATATTTCTACCAAGGTAGCCCGATGTCATCGTTCATCGACTTGACGAAGACTCTTCCTAACTTACCTTACGAACCCACGTACATTTTCGGCAGAGGAAATTGGGTCAATATGATTCAAGATGCGGTGGGAGATATAACACTCAGTACCCCATATGTGCAGCGAACGCCGTGGTACATTCAATCTGACTTCAATGCTTCACATTCAATCCGAACTGGCGAACATCAAGCCCTCGCATTTTCGGCCAACATCATTAACCTATTCAACCAGCGTGCCGTTACTGCGTACTATGAAGGTCTAAACTCGACATATTTTGCTACTCCGCTCTATCCCGGATACGATCCCGTAACCAACGGTCCAATCAATTTGGCCAGTGGAGCAGCTTTGTACCGGACCCTTGAGAGTGGATACAACCCGCAACAGTGGATCAATGGTGTTCCAGCAACCAGCACAAATGCCGCGATTCCCCGTGTGATTGGAGGCTCCTTGTACGATCAACCATTCCGCTATCAGCTTTCACGAAATATTCGGCTTGGAGTGAACTATACCTTCTAGCTGCGACCCCGCAACTAGGCATTTCGGGAGGCCAAAGTGCCTCCCGATTTGTGTCTGCATACCGCCGGCGCGGTCAGCATTCGGATGTTCTAACCGGTTTTAGCACTTGGGCAACGCAGCAACAGCCTGGGTGGATATTGAATAAAAAGGTTGCTCGGACGCTTATCGTTTGTTGACCCCTCAACCTGTCTGATCACAACCGTGCAAAGACACAATGACAAACCCTACGAGCCCCGGCGGTCAGCCTCACTAGAGTAATTCCGTAATCGTCAGACTTGGCTAACAGAGGGAGGCTTCCCATTCGTACCAAGTGTTTCGCGCTCTTTGCCAAACGAGGAGCTTCGAACATCGACACGCGCCCAGGTCCAGGCTTTGCGACCGTTGTCGGCAATAATTGTTTGTGCTTCCCCAGATTGCACGAGTCGACGAAGTGTTACGCTGATCGATCCGGCTAGGTTCTTCGAAAATCGAGATCCGGAAGCGTCGTGTTGTTGAATCTCTTCACATATTTCCTGCACGTTCATCGGCCGGTCAGTCCGTATTAAGGCTGCTCGGCACGCCTGGGTGAGACCCGATCGTCGCTCATTCGTTGTGGGATTAACCAATTCGCGCAACTCATCGCTAAGTTCATCGCCATCGAACAAACTGCACAACCCTGCAATGGTTTGCTTTATTATCAAAATGCGCCTCATAATGCCGGCACGTTGTGCCATTAGACGCCGCATCTCGTCGTGCGCAACCTTTACGATTTCTTCGATATGGTGAGCTTTCGGAGTCAAACCTCCGTCCCCGCCCGTCTTTTTACAACTGTCAACAGTCAGATGCATGCGCCCTCCATGTTGGCGTAGGGGGAAATGTATTAGAAGTCAGCGGAAGCGCGGCAGTGGCACTAATGCCCGTAACAGTCTGCTCCAACGGGCGCGCTAAGGAATTGGCGCGGCTCACAGTCTGCAGTTTGTAGTGGAACGAATGCGAAGACTTCGTCTTTGATCACAGTATGAATGCCAAGCGCGCGAAAAAGACTACGAAGATCCAGAGAGAGTCTCTTCAGGTAATTTTGCGATAGGAAGTATCTAAAAAAGATAAAGTTTAAGACTTCTTCTTCTGATTGATGTATCACCACCGTCTGGCGAGTCGATCTTAGCTTACCCGCCCTCTGAAGCGCCGGAATGCGGTGTGGAGACGTCCCGCTGTCCTCCGACATTTCATAGCCGCTCATGTGGTGGGCGCCGTAACGGATTGAAAACTCGATGCTCACCTCTTGGTTCGCTAGTTGCTCATGCGAAATCGCGGGAGTGGCGTTTGTGTCCGCGAAATTGATCACTTCTTCTCGATTGAGGGTCCTCATGTCACATGCGCTACGAGCAGTTAGTCTGGCTATGTTAGTAGTCGTTTTGCAAGGCGTTAGTCGCGCCCAATCGGCGAGCACGTCGTTGCGTGGTACGGTATACGACCCGAAAGGCGCGGTCGTCGGCGACGCCACCGTGACGCTCAGCGACCCGGCGACGGGACTCATCCGCTCCACCAAGAGCACCAGTCAGGGCAACTACCAGTTTCTGGAACTGCCGCCCGCGACTTACAACTTAGCCGTCGGGGCCCCCGGCTTCGCGACCATGGAGCAGGCAGGCATCCAACTGCTCGTGAACACACCTGCTACGGTTAACGTGAAGCTGCAAGTGGCCGGAGGCACGGTGACAGTAGAGGTTGCTGCCACTGTTCCAATGATCAATACAGTAGATGCTACGCTGGGCCACGCTTTTGATACTCAGCAAATTGCGGATCTTCCGTTCGAAGGGCGCGACCCAACCGGTATTCTGAGCTTGCAAGCCGGCGTGGTATTCACGGGAAACAGTTCCAGCATTGATCCTTCCAAGGACAGCCGTAGCGGTGCGGTCAATGGCGCGCGCAGCGACCAAAGCAATATCACGCTTGATGGGGTGGACAATAACGACCAACTTCTCGGCACCGCCTTCTCCGGCGCCGTGCGGGCGCCTCTCGATTCGCTCGAAGAGTTCAATGTAACCACTGCCAATGCCGATGCGGACACTGGCCGCTCTTCGGGAGGCCAGGTTTCGCTCGTAACCAAGTCGGGGACCAACAAATTGCACGGTGGGGCCTACGCCTACAATCGCAGCGGCATCGGCGAAGCGAATGACTGGTTCAACAAAAACGCTGAACTAGAAACTGGCGAACCAAACATTCCCGGTCACCTGGTTCGCAACACCTTTGGCGCATTTTTGGGTGGGCCCATTATCAAGGACCGCCTGTTCTTTTTCGCCGATTATGAAGGCCAGCGCTTGCGGCAGAATATTCAGGTCACGCGCGAAGTCCCTAGCGCCAATCTTCGTAATGGCATCATTAGCTATCCCTCGTGCGGGTCGGACCCAACCTGCGGCAACGGCAGCGAAACGCCGGCCATTACGACTCTTACGGCAGCCGATCTGGCGAAGATGGATCCGAACTGTACAAAACTTGGAACTTGTCCGCTCGGGCCGGGTCCGAATCCGGCAGTGGAAGCGATCTTCCAACAATATCCAGAACCGAACACAGATGCGCTGGGCGACGGGTTCAATTTTCGAGGCTTCACGTTTTCATCGCCGTTGCCGGGAAAATTCGACGCCTACGTCGCCAAAATGGATTACAACCTTACTGAGAATGGAAACCATCGGCTTTTCTTGCGGGGAATACTGAACAGCGATCGCGCGGCTCTGGCGCAGAGCACCGATCCCGCCTCCGTTACCGGGGTTGGCGGTTCGGAGTTCCCGGGACAACCGCCAGCCGTCACGCAGGTGAACGCCAGCAAAGGGCTTTCCCTCGGATACACCGCCACTCTTACCAACACCTTGATTAACGATTTTCGGTTTGGATATATACGAGAGGCTTTGGACAAAATTGGCCTGCAGAGTCAGCACTATGTCCAATTCCGCGGTCTCGATAACCTCGCTGCGGAAACGCCGACATCCAGCACTTCTTTACCCGTCAAGAACTGGGTAGATGACTTAACGAAGATCGAAGGCGCCCATACTCTGCAATTTGGCATCAACTACCGTGGTATCGATAACATCCGCTTTTCAAACCAGACGTCATACTTTACGGCGATTACCAATTCTTTCTGGTTAGCTGGCTCGTGCATTTCAGAATGCAGCAGCCCTACCAGTCTGCAGCCATCAGCATTCGGTTTTCCCACGGTAGAAAATTCTTTCTCGACTAGCTACGATTTTCCAGTAGCGGCGCTCTCTGGTTTGGTTACCCAAGTTGGCTCGCAGTACAATCTCACGAAAACACTTACTGCTCTTTCCGAAGGAGCATCGGTTCCTCGGCACTTCCATGCTAATGAGTGGGAGTGGTATGCACAGGACTCCTGGCACCTGAAGCCCAACCTGACAATGACCTATGGGTTGCGCTACACGCTGCTATTTGCTCCTTACGAAGTCAACGGCGAGGAGGTTGCTCCAACTTTCAGCCTGGGTAATTGGTTCCAGCAACGCGCTGCCGACATGATAAAAGGCGAGACCTACGATCCGCTGATCAGTTTTGGGCTCGCTGGAAAGGCGAATGGAGGCAAGCCTTACTGGAATACGGATTACGCAAACTTAGGCCCCCGCGTCGCTTTTGCCTTTTCGCCATCCGGCGATAGCGGTTGGAGCAAGAGATTGTGGGGCGGGCCAGGCAAGAGCTCCATTCGGGTTGGCTATGGAATTTTCTACGATCATTTTGGAGAAGGAATTGTCAACAGTTTCGACGAATTGGGAGCGTTCGGTCTAACCACATTGATAACCAATCCTGCTGGCATTCAGGGCGTGGACACCAGTGCCCGCTTTTCCGGAATTAACACCATACCCGCGACCAGCGCCGCCACTACCAGTAGTTGTCCCGCAGCGCCGTGTCCTATTCAGGAACCCCCACCGAGCGGTTCGTTCCCGGTCACGCCACCCAGCAGCCTTTCCGGGGGTGGCTTCGCCATCACGTGGGGCCTGAACGACAAGCTGAAGACACCATATTCCCATGCCTTGGATTTCTCCGTCACTCGCGAGATGCCGCACGGCTTCGTATTTGAGTCCGCATATGTAGGACGTTTTGCGCACCGCCTGCTTCAGGAAGAAGACATGGCGATGCCGCTAAACCTTTACGACCCGAAAAGTGGCATGAGTTATTTCCAGGCAGCGACTGCAATGGCAAAGCTATATCGCGCGAAGACTCCAATCCAGAACATCACCCCCGCGGAAATCGGCACGAAGTACTGGCAGGATATGTTCCCAAACGCGGCCGGTCCGGCAGCGACTCAACTTGGCGCGGAGGTGAGCAACCCCGGCGTGCCTTGCGGCCCGAGCAACGGGGCAGGGTTTCCCAATGGAAATGTGACAGCAACGCAAGCGATGTACGATTTGTTTGCTTGTAATAACTATAACGAGTCCACTGCGCTGGAATTCGCCGATGTGCCAGGGCTCATAACATCGACCTGTTATCCGGCCTGCAGTGTTGCCAACGGCGGTAACGGCTATGCTTATTACAACCCGCAGTATTCTTCTCTCTACGGATGGTTTAGCGATGGTAACAGCGCCTACAACGCTGGACAGTTCACTCTTCGCCACCGCGAGACACATGGTTTGACATTCGACCTTAACTACACCTACTCCAAATCGGAGGACCAAGGATCGAATGCGGAACGAATAAACCAGTTCCAAGGAGGAGGATTTGCCAGCCAAGTGGTCAACTCCTGGTTCCCGGGCCAATTGCGATCGGTTTCCGATTTCGATACCACGCACGCCATCAACTCTAACTGGGTGTACCAGTTGCCACTCGGGCGGGGAAGGCCATTCGGGTCCGGCATGGGCCGGTTCGCCAACGCAGTGGTCGGAGGCTGGATGGTTTCTGGGCTGTGGCGCTGGTCGAGCGGTTATCCTTACACAGTAGGTAACGGCTTCGGTTGGCCGACCAACTTCGAGCTCCAAGGAGCAGCCATCCTGGATGGCACAAAGCCGCAGAGCGGATCGTTCATACTAAAGGGCAATACTCCAAATGTATTTAGCAATCCCTCGACGGGACCGAGTGCAGCGATCGCGCAATTCCGTCAGCCTTTTCCGGGTGAATCGGGGGAACGCAATTTACTCCGTGGTCCAGGCACCTTCAATATTGATGTGGGCTTAAGCAAAAGCTGGAACATTACCGAAGGGCAATCGATCAGGTTTACGTGGGAGAACTTTAACCTGACCAACAGCCCGCGTTTCGATGTCGGGACTATGCAACTCAGCGGTGATAACCTCATCTCGATGATCAACAGCTTTGGAAACTTCAGTTCAACCCTTTCCAATCCGCGCGTGATGGAGTTTGCCCTTCGTTATACCTTTTAATTCGCCAGGTATTCGCATCCGAGCAGGCCTGTCGCGGCCGCGGGGTTTGCTGTTGACGTGACCCACGCTTCAAGGGCAGCGGTGGCAGGGCCGCCTGAGACTTCTTCAATCGCTCCGGCCGGCTCAAGCGAACACCGCGCTCAGACCATGCTGCGCAACCGGATGATCGGCTATGTCCACGGGAGTACTGGGTCCGAGATTGGATCATCGGCCCCGCTTCCGCTATTGGCTTCTTGTTTCGCCTTGAATGTTTGCGCTTGCCGACGCGGCAATAACTAAGTATCGCTTGAAGAAGTCGACCGTCTTCTGATGGACAACCTCAAGAGTAGGTGATGTGGGAGTATCTCCGACCTGCTCGAAATCGTGTCCTGCATTCTTCACGGCGATAAACTCGACCGGCGCGCCCACCTGACGGTAGATTCCCGCCATGCGGACGGACTGTTCAAATGGCACGTCCTTGTCTTCTTCACCGTGTACAAGCAATAGTGGCGAATCATCCTTCGATACATAAGAAACGGGGCTAGCTTTCCGGTATAGATCGGGCTTTTCCTTCCCAGTACCTCGAAGGAACTTCGCGATGACTTTGTCCGTGTCCTCGGGGAATGGCATCGTGAGATCTGACACACCCCAGTATGATGCCGCCGCTTGCACTCTGCTGGAGACGTTTTGCCAACCGCCGTTCCCTCCCAGCCCTGCTTTTTGGTCGGTGGTTGCGATGAGTTCCGCAAGGTGCCCTCCCGCTGACGATCCAGCCACGCCGATTCGGTCAGGATCAATGCCGTACTTAGCTGCGTTCGCACGGAGAAAGCGAATGGCACACTTGCTATCTTCAATAGCCGCTGGAAAAGGGGACTCGTCGCTGAGTCGGTAGGAGAGAGTCGCGGCAATGAATCCTGCCTCGACTAGGAATGCTGGGCCGGAATGAGCGTTCTTGTCACCATGATCCCAGCCGCCGCCATGAATCCAAAGGACCGCAGGCGTAGGTGTGGCGATGCGGTCCTTCGGAATCAAAATGTCCATCAGCAGGGGCTTTCCTCCGCCGGTACAAAACGGAATACCAGAATCGAGAACGAATTGTACTTGGAATGTCTGTGCCATTAGTTGTACAGCGCAAAACAATACCCAAAGAATCGCCACGAAACGACACCGCATAGAGACCTCCGTTTTGGAAGATGAGGGGTTCCTGTTTTTTCGGTTCCTCGCGGGTCAGGCTAGCAGGATAATCTCGCAATGCTTCGTCGGGTGTCGAATTGAGTTTGTGGTGACGGCTCCGAGTTACATTCCAACATCAATGCGTAGGAACCGGCACGCAGATCATATCTTCGTGCTTCACGAATCGTAGTCGGCCTTAGTTTACCTACGTCAACATTTCGACGTAGGGCGAAGCAGGCTGATGCGCTGAAATGTAAAGTCTTCAAAACCTAAGGTTTTAAGAACTGAGGGTGCGCTTTGAGACACTTGGACCCGCTATATAAGACCTGCAATCCTGGCAAAGAACAATCGCTCATTGACATTCGAAATGCGGATAAAGCTAATCTCCCGCCGCCGAAGTTCGAATTCAAGAGTGCCCCGCTCAGACCCACAATTGTCGAGTCAGGATCCGCCAATTCTTCGGTCCGGAATCTTTGAGACCATCCTCGCCATGTGATCCGCCAGTCGGGTTGAAGCGCAAATCGAAAGAAGCAACAGCCTAGAAATCAAGCAGGACGCGGAAATGCGGAACGATTATGCGACAAGTTATCCATTCACTCATTCTGATAAGTTTTGTGCATATCTTCGGAGGCATTATGCCAGCCCAATCCGTTCCTGCAGCCGTCTTTACCGATCCCCCGGTCGACCCAGTGCATCCCGCGCGTTTGACCGCCCTTCGCATCCCGAGCC
>JASICF010000376.1 GCA_030044775.1 Candidatus Sulfotelmatobacter sp.
TATCAGATTGAAGGCGCGGTCGGCGAAGACGGGCGCAAGCCCTCGGTATGGGATACCTTTTCTCACACTCCGGGCAAGACATTTGAGGGTCAAACTGGTGACGTCGCAGACGACTCATACCATCTCTACAAAGAAGACGTCGCGCTGCTCAAGAATCTCGGCGCGAAATGCTACCGGTTTTCGATTTCGTGGTCCCGTGTGTTTCCGGACGGCACGGGCCAGGCGAATTCCAAAGGCCTCGATTATTACAACCGGGTAGTAGATGAGCTGCTGAAGAACGGAATTGCGCCTTATATTACGCTGTTCCATTGGGACCTGCCGCAGGCTTTGCCCGGAGGCTGGCAATCGCGCGACACTGCAAAGGCATTCGGGGATTACGCAGCATACGCTTCGCGCCACCTTTCGGACCGCGTTGGGCATTTCTTTACCACCAACGAGTTCGGCTGCTTCACGGACGATGGTTATAAGGATGGAAGTTTTGCGCCTGGTCTGAAGCTTTCTGACGCTGAAGTCAACCAGGTTCGGCACCACGCGATTCTCGCGCATGGCATGGGGGTGCAAGCT
Source organism: Candidatus Sulfotelmatobacter sp. (assembly GCA_030044775.1). Classification (GTDB taxonomy): domain Bacteria; phylum Acidobacteriota; class Terriglobia; order Terriglobales; family Acidobacteriaceae; genus Sulfotelmatobacter. The sequence continues at coordinate 565 of JASICF010000376.1, forward strand.
ATCCGTGCCAATGGCAAGAGCGGAACACAGGTGGGTTTGGCCGAAAATGCCGTCGTCTATGTTCCGGTAATCGAAGAGGCTGAACAGATTGCCGCCGCTCGCCGCGCCACACGGGACGGCAACGCGCAATTTCTTACCGCGATCATGGAGGGCAAATACCCTGACAGCTACCTGCAAAGCGAAGGCGCGAACGCTCCGAAAATACAATCCGGTGACATGAAGATCATCGGCAGCCCCCTCGATTTCGTCGGCCTCAACGTCTATACGCCGGAGTACGTGCGAGCCGACTCTTCACCTACGGGTTATGTGGTTGAGAAACGGCAAGCGTCGTATCCGCGCATGGCTTCCGACTGGCTTTACATCGGCCCGGAGGTCATCTACTGGGCGGTGCGCAATGTCAGCGACATCTGGAAGCCGCGTGCGCTTTACATCACCGAGAACGGTTGCTCCGCCGACGATGTGATCAATTCCGACGGCCGCATCGAAGATACCGACCGCGTGATGTACCTGCGCAACCACCTGACGCAACTTCATCGCGTGGCATCGGAGGGCTACCCGATCAAGGGATATTTCCTCTGGAGCCTGATGGACAACTTCGAATGGGCCGATGGTTACAGCAAGCGCTTCGGAGTTCACTACGTCGATTTCAAGACGCTAAAGCGGACGCCCAAGCTCAGCGCGCAGTGGTACCAGGAAGTGATTGCGAAAAATGCGGTCGAGTGACGCGGCGTGTGGACTGCGGAAGCACTCAGGCCTCTACTTGCATCTACACCATGGCGTATGACGGGTCGCATCCTGCAATTGCATGCCCTGGTAGCCGTCGTAGGTCATGCACAGCCGCTTGCTTTTGTAGTCGGAGAAGCGGAACCAGACTGACTCTACCGGCTTGCCACTGCCGTCGACTGCAACGAGGAGATGCCGATCTGCGAGGCTTAGGTCGTCCAGGCTGAGGCTGTGCTTCGCCGGCCATGCCGCCGCCGGACGCTTGTCGATTTTCACCTTGAAACCTTGGGTATCGGTTGCTGCAGGAGGTGGAACTTTCCACCATGGGTCGTCGGCTCGCGAGGCCACGCAAACCGAACCCTGCTCCTCCTGGGCCGCGACGGACAAAACAAGCAGGCTGGCAAACGCGGCTGCCGCAAGAAAGAAGCGTGTGCGGATTGCGGGCATCGTCATGGAGATTTGTATTATCCTTCGCTCGGAATGCCCAAAAACGCCAGCGCGCCTATCTTAGTCCTTTCCGATGATGCGGGAGAGCGCCTCGACCACTTTCTGGCGACCCGACTGGAGAACGTCAGCCGCTCCCGTGTACAGAAACTTATCTCCGAAGGAAAAGTTGTCGTCGATGGCCAGACGTCGAAAGCGTCTTTGAAGCTGCGCGGTGGAGAGACGATCACGCTCCTAGGGGAGGCGCATCGACCTCCGCTCAAGGCAACAGCCGAAGAAATCCCTCTCGATATCGTCTACGAAGACGACGATCTTGCAGTCATCAATAAGCCGGCCGGGATGATGGTACATGCCGGGGCAGGCGCAAGCGATGACGCACGCAATCGTGGCACTCTGGTCAACGCTCTGCTGCATCATATGAATAGTTTATCGGGCGTTGGCGGAGAATTACGGCCTGGGATTGTGCATCGTCTCGATAAAGACACCAGCGGGCTAATCGTCGTAGCAAAAAACGACGAGGCGCATCGCAAGCTGAGCGAGCAGTTTGCAGCCCGCGAAGTAAGGAAAAAATACGTCACTCTGGTGCATGGATGGGTAAAAAGGGACTCTGGAACCATCAGCCAAAGCATCAGCCGCGATCGCGTGCGGCGGGTTCGCATGACTACGCGCCTGGCCGGCGGCAGAACGGCGGTAACGCATTATCAGGTTCTGCGCCGGCCCGATACGAGGTTCGGGAAGTTTACCTTCCTCGAAGTGAAGATCGATACCGGACGCACCCACCAGATTCGCGTTCACATGGCCTCGATGGGACATCCGGTGGTCGGAGACACGGTTTACGGAGCGCCTGGTGAAATACGGCAGAACCCGAATCCTTCCTTCCCCGCAAGATCGGCGAGGAACAAAACGACTCACAGTTCGCTTAGTTTGCCGCGCAATTTCCTACACGCGGCCGAACTCGAATTCCGGCATCCGCGCACCGGCGCACCGATCGCGCTGAAGGCGGAGCTTCAGCGAGAATTGCAGGATTTCCTCAAGAAACTCGATGCGGAGTGACTGCGGCAGTGGGAACTCTGTGCCCATATTCGCCCATGGACCAGCACATTCGGTTCAATTCCGACCAGCGATTGCGGATATAATAAGCAGCAATGAGGTTGTTCTTCCGCAACAGCATCTTTTGGGGAGCGCTGCTCGGGTACGCGACTGTTTTATTGGGGCTGCAGCGGAGCGCGGTCTCGCAGTCACAAACTGCCCCGCCGGCGTCATCGGCGTCCCAACCCGCTACGCCCACGCACCAGGCGGTTTCCGAGAGTCCATCCAGCAATTCGAGCGATCACGATTCCGGCACAGACGATGTGCCTCGCATTCGCATTGGCATTAACGAAGTCAATGTCGTCTTCACCGTGACCGACAGGCACGGGAAACACATCACCGATCTGAAGCAGAACGATTTTCGAATCGTGGACGACAATAAGCCTCCGTCTGAAATCCGCAGCTTCCGCGCCGAGGCGAATCTGCCGCTGCAGGTCGGCCTGTTGATCGACGCCAGCAACTCGGTGCGGGATCGATTCAAGTTCGAGCAGCAATCGGCAATTGAGTTTCTGAATCAGATCATTCGCCGCGGTTACGATCAGGCGATGGTGGTCGGGTTCGACGTTACGCCGGAGGTGACTCAGGATTTTACGGACGATGCTGAACAACTGGCGCATGGAGTCCGCGAGTTGCGTCCCGGCGGCGGGACGGCGATGTACGACGCGCTTTACTTTGCCTGCCGCGACAAGCTGCTGAAGAAATTGCAGAACGGGCCTACACGGCGCGCCATTATTCTGTTAAGCGATGGCGAAGACAACCAGAGCCATGTCACGCGTGAAGAAGCCATCGAAATGGCGCAACGCGCGGAAACCATCGTTTATACCATTAGCACCAACGTGAGCGGCACCAAGGGGGCAGGAGACAAAGTTCTGGAGCGAATTGCGGATGCTACTGGCGGGCGTGCCTTCTTCCCATTCCAGATTCGCGACGTGTCGAATGCCTTCGGGGAAATTCAGGATGAACTGCGCAGCCAGTATGCCGTCTCCTACAAGCCCGCGGACTTCAAAGCAGACGGGCACTTTCGCACCATCGAGATTGTTGCGCTCGACCGCAAGAACTTCCGCGTCCGCGCACGGCGCGGATACTTTGCGCCGGCACAGTAGCCCCGTTCTGGCTTCAGCCTGCTGGCCGTTTTTTTTCGCTTTGATCTACGCTTTAGCGAGGTCTCTCAGGAATTTATGCCAGGGTATTCAGGCACTCCGTTGCCGAAAAAATTGGGGATTAAGCCGGGCTTTCGCGTGCATCTGGCGAACCTTCCCGACGAAGTGCGGAACGAATTGCGGGAAGCCCTGGCAGAGTGCGATTTACGCAAGCA
>JASICF010000038.1 GCA_030044775.1 Candidatus Sulfotelmatobacter sp.
TGAAGGAAACCAGCCTGATGGCGATCTGGGGAGATATGTTTTTTCTCTCGATTTTTGCCACGGTGACTCTGGCCATTGCAATTCCGCTGTTCAAGCGCACGCTGTAGCGAGGGGAATTGTTTCTGGAATTTTTGACTTCACGCCCCTGTCCGTTATGCTAGATAGGCATGACGCTGCTCGACGCGAGGGAGTACCACCCGGAAAGAGAACGGCGAAAGAGAGTTCGAAATATTTCGCTGATCGTTGTTGTGTTGGTGCTGGCTCTTGCTGCATGGTTGAATCGCTTCTGGCCACAGCGGCACATCGCGGATAAATTCTTCTCCGATCTGCAAGCGCAAAAGTTTGATCTAGCGTACGGGGTTTACTACGCCGATCCGGAGTGGAAGCAGCATCCGCAAAATCACGCGCAGTATCCGTTTAACGAGTTCATGCAGGATTGGGGACCGGGCAGCCCCTGGGGCATTATCAAAGCTTTTAAGATTTATGGGGCGAGCAATTGCCCCGGCGGCGGAAGCGGTGTGGTGATCGATGTGATCGTCAATAATCGAGCCGAGCACGCGCAGCTCTACGTGGACAAGCACGACAAAACGATCAGCACGCCGCCGTGCGACCTGGAATTTCAGTCATCGTTTAATTTGTTTCAACCGGAACCAGGCTTGCCAGAGTTTTCTGGAGCGACGCTTCGTCGCTGACATTCAAGCACGCCTTTGAGCGGTCGATCTGCCGCATTAATCCGCACAACACTTTTCCCGGCCCGATTTCGATGAAGGTCTGAACGCCTTTTGCGATCAGCAGGCGCATGCAAGGGTCCCATTGCACGGAACTTGTTACTTGAGCCACGAGAGTCGAAGCAGCGCGGATGTCATCCACTACGAGTGTGGCATCGACATTGCACGCGACCGGGTACACAGGTTTTTGCATCTTGAGATGATTCAGTTCGGGCTCGAGCCGATCCTGCGCGGGCTTCATTAACGAGCAATGGAACGGCGCGCTGACCGGCAGAACTTTCGCGCGTTTCGCGCCACGCTCGTCGGCGAGCTTGACTCCGCGCTCAACCGCGGCCGTATTGCCGGAGATCACAATCTGCTCGGGAGAATTGATGTTCGCGGGCGAGCAAACTTCCCCTTGCGCGGCGTCGCGGCAGACATCGGCGACTTTCTGCGCGTCCATGCCGAGGATGGCAGCCATGGTTCCTACTCCGACCGGCACGGCTTCCTGCATGTACTTGCCGCGATTGCGGACGGTGCGAACCGCGTCGGCGAAGCGAATGGTTCCCGAAGCCACATGCGCGGAGTATTCTCCCAGGCTGTGACCGGCCACGAAGGTTGGCTTGAAGATGCGGGTTTCTAAGACCCGCAGCGCCGCAATAGAAGCGGTGAGGATCGCGGGCTGCGTAATTTCGGTGAGCCGGAGCTGCTCTTCCGGGCCTTCAAAGCACAACTGTGACAACTTGTAGCCGAGGGCATCGTCGGCCTCTTCAAATGTCTGCCGGGCGATCGGGTATTTTTCGGCGAGGTCTTTGCCCATACCGACGGCCTGCGATCCTTGCCCGGGGAAAATGAAAGCAATGCGGTCGTCGGAATTATGAATGTTGGATTCGCTCATAATTTAAATTTACGCGTACTGTTGATAAAGAAGCGAGCCAAACGCGCGATTATGGCGTCGCGGCTTAACTCATTCAGGCCGGGCGACGCTTCGCGCGGCTCGCCCAGATCCCTTCGCTTCGCAAAAAACGCTTGCTCAGGATGACAAATCGAAGTGCACTATTTAAATTAACCCGGCGGTGACCGTTGTCTCAACGGCCGCGGAATGCAAGGCGGCCAAGCCCTGCTCGATCGACTTGTTGATGCGCCGCTCGGAGAACTCCGCCGCGACTCGCACCGCATTCTTAATCGCGTTGGCATTGGAAGAGCCATGCGTGATAATGCATGCGCCTTTCACTCCCAACAACGGCGCGCCCCCGTACTCCGTATGGTCGATGCGCTTCTTGAAATCGGAGAACGCGCTGCGCGACAAGATGTATCCCACCTGGCGCGTGATCGTCGACTTCAGTGATTCCTTCAGAACGGTGCGAACCAGGGCGGCAACGCCTTCGGAGATTTTGAGGGCAACATTGCCCACGAAGCCATCGGCGACGATCACGTCCACACTACCGTTGAAGAGATCGCGGCCTTCCACATTGCCAATAAAGTTCAACGGAAGTTGCTTAAGCAACGGGAAGGCCTCGCGAGTCAGATCGTTACCCTTGGTTTCTTCCTCGCCGATAGAGAGCAGTCCGACGCGTGGCGTGCGGCTGGCGCCGAAACCGGAACGGCCGAATATCGAGCGAAAATAAATTTCTCCCATCACAGCGAACTGCTGCAATTGATGCGGCTTGCAATCGACGTTGGCTCCCACATCGAGCAGAATCGCCGCTGTGCCGGGAGCCGTCGGAAACACGGCCGCCAAAGCGGGGCGGTCGACGCCTTGCAGAGCCCCGAGCACCATCTTCGCCGAAGCCATGGCTGCGCCGGTGTTGCCCGCGGTTACGAAGCCCGCAGCTCGGCCTTCGCGAACCAACCGCAATCCCACGCGCATGGAAGAATCGCGCTTGGAGCGGACGGCTTGCACGGCCTTGTCTTCCATGGTGATGACTTCACTGGCGTGGACAATTTCAAGCGGCAGGCGCGCCGCCGAGGGATGGCGGTCCACTTCGGCTTTAAGAATCGGTTCCGGGCCGACCAACAACACGCGGACGCCGAAACCGCGGGCAGCGTGAATCGCGCCTTCGATCTCAGGCTTGGGAGCCCGGTCCGAACCCATCGCATCCAGCGCGATCACGCTAGGCATCGTAGGAGAGACTAGCTCGCTTCTTCGACTTCGAGGACTTCGCGGCCTTTATAGTAGCCGCATTTCACGCAGGCGCGGTGCGGCATTTTTCTCTCGTGGCAGTTCGGGCATTCGGAGAGGGAATGTCCTTTCAGGGCATCGTGCGCCCGCCGGGTTGAGGTGCGCCGTTGAGAATGTCGTCGTTTCGGATTGGGCATGTTCCAGGATTCCTCTCGCGAGGCGCAGGGCCTCAGATAAATTTTTCTAAAACCTAATTCGCCAGCTTGCCGCGAATTTCCTTGAGCGCGGCCCAGCGAGGTTCTTCAATCTCCACCGTGCAATCGCAGGGACCTTCGTTGAGATTCTTGCCGCAATGCGGGCATAAGCCCTGGCAGTTTTCCCGGCACGTCACCTTCAACGGCACTGCGAGCAGAACCTGCTCTCTTACCACATCGTCCAGCGAAATGCCTTCACCCTGATAATAGCCGATCTCGGCTTCGGCATCGGTGACAGACATTTCGTCCCGGCCGGCGTCCGACCCCTGCGGGCGATAGAGCAGATCGAAATCGCGTTTTACATTCTGCGTGACTGGTTCAAGACAGCGCGCGCAACTCAGTTCCAGGGTGGTCGCAAGGCGGCCTTTGATCCGAATGTCCTGGATGATCTTGTGCTTGCCGTGGTGCTCCTCGACTAAGTCTGCGCGGCCGCTGGTTACGATCGGAGTGCGCTGGCGGTATTCCGCCCCGAGATCGATCGCTCCCGGGTCAAACTTTTCCTCGAAATCGATGGGATGAAGCTCTAAATCTTTGATCTCGAAGAACATCGGGGGAATCTCCGCACGCCGTTCATTGCCGCCCTGGGCCGCGGAAGCACGCTAACAGGCGCAAGTACCGCAAGGAGCAAAGTTAAGAATAAAGGGCGAAAGAAAGGGGTGTCAAGAGTTGGTAGTGGTTGGCGCTGATCTAATCCTGTGTTGCTGACGGCCACGGAATTCCGTCGTCCCCCAGTTTAGTCCAGTCGTTAATCGCTCTTTCCAACCGTCCGTTATCCTCGTCCTTATGTTATGTTCGCCGGACCAACGCTCACAGCCAAGAACTCGAAAATCACAAAGCGTGCTTCGCTTTATGGGTAGCGTGCTACAGCCTATGCCGATACAATTCCGCCGTTCGCCAGACGCCCGGAATGGCCGCTGGCAACGTCAACGATCTGGACGATGCGAGATTTACTACTCGCCCATCCCCAAAAGGAAACTCGATGAACATTTTGAAAACCATTGCCAAGCCAGCGGCGTGGGCGAGCGGCTGGACTAGCGCAGTTCTCTGCTTCAGCGCAGCAAGCGGATTCTGGTTGTCGGGAGAGCACCGGAAGACGATCTTTTGGATTGCGCTCGGAATAGCAGAAATAATCGCGATTGTGTCCTAGCAACTTCTAGCG
>JASICF010000377.1 GCA_030044775.1 Candidatus Sulfotelmatobacter sp.
ACCACCTTTCATGTTCGTTCCGCCGCGGCCCCGCTGAAGATGGTATCGGATGGATTGTTGCAGATCTCGTTTGAGATGCCTCGTCATATTGGGCGCCTGCGTGAGCTCGCCGTGCGTTACGCAGACCGACATCCAGAGCTAGCCGACCTCTGCCTGATTCGAATGAGCGAGCTAAACCCTAAGCACACCGTTATCACGGTCGATGAGGAGGATTTTCGCGTCTACCGGCGCAACAAGCGGGAAGCGATTCCGCTGCTGTGCCCGCCCAGGAAGTGATAGGCTGAGTCACGTGCAGAGCGCGGTGAAAGAAGGAATGGGCATGCTTCTTAGCGGTATTTTTCCTCCGATTACGACACCCTTTTATCCCGACGGAAACGTCTACTTTAAAAAGCTCGAACACAATGTGGAGCATTATTCCAGGACTCCGGTTGCGGGGATTGTGGTGCTGGGCTCGACCGGGGAAGCGATTCTGCTTTCCGATCAGGAGCGGCGCGATGTGCTGAAAATTTCGCGGGAAGCGGCTGCGCCGAACAAGGTTCTGATCGCGGGAACGGGGAGCGAATCGGCGATGGAAACGCTACGGCTGACTGAATATGCAGCCGAACTCGGTTATGACGTGGCGATGGTACGGACGCCGCATTACTACAAGAAGCAGATGAAGCCGGCGAACATTTTGGCGTTCTATCGCATGGTTGCGGACCGTTCGCCCTTGCCGGTGATTATCTACAACTTTCCGCAAGCGACCGGCTACGATATTCCGGCAGAAATCGTGGTTGAACTGGCGGAGCATCCTAATCTGATTGGCATCAAAGAGTCGAGTGGCGACGTGGAAAAGGTGCGGCGGATGGTGGAGGGGACGAAACACATCAAGCGTAACGCCGCGGTAACGGAAACATTCGAGGCGGTAACGCCGCGGATGATTTCTGCCGCGAACGCCGTGCCGGTCGACGGCGGAGAACTGGTACCGGTGGGAGCGTTGGCGGGTACCAGCGCGCCGCAAAAACCATCGTCTTCAGCAGTGAGCGTGGTAGGGAATCTTAAAACAAGGCAAAAAGAAGTTGGCTTTCAGGTGCTGGTGGGCGCAGCTCATAAACTGCAGCCGTCGCTGGATGTGGGAGCGGTGGGAGCGATTCTCGCCTTCGCTTGCGTTGCGCCGACCGCCTGTTACGAAATCTATGCCGCGTGGAAGGAAGGCGACGCCGGACTGGCGCAACTTAAACAGCAACGTATTGTGCGTGCGGCCGAGCATGTGGTCAGCGAACTGGGAATTCCGGGCGTGAAACACGGGATGGACTTCAACGGATATTTCGGGGGTCCGGCGCGGCTGCCGTTCTTGCCGCTCACGGGAGACGCGAAAACTGAGATTGAACGTCTGCTGGCCGACATCAGGAACTGATCGCGAGGGTTCGCCGATTGCCCAAACCCATCGATTGTGATCCAGATCACGGATTGGTGTTATACTCGTTTCGAACGAACGTTCGAATTATCTTCTGGGATTCATGGCGACGGTATCCACCACAGCCCGCATCTCCGCGCAGCGTCGCGGCACCGCTTCGCCGCCAGCCACTCGTTTTGACCGGCGCTTAGGCGAAATTCTGGATCACGCGACCGATGTTTTCTGCAAAAAAGGATATGAAGGCGCCTCGATGCGCGATCTTTCGCGCGCGAGCGGCATGTCGCTGGCTGGGCTCTACTATTATTTTCAGTCCAAAGAACGCCTGCTTTTCCTCATTCAGAAACACACGTTCACTACGATTGTGGAGCGGCTGAAGGCACGGCTCGAAGACGTGAGCGACCCGGAAGGCCGGGTTCGCATTTTCATCTTCAATCACCTGGAATATTTCTTGTCGAATCAGGCGGCGATGAAAGTGCTTTCGCACGAGGATGACGCGCTCAAGAACGGCTCTGCTTCGGAAGTAGCAGCGATCAAGCGAGAGTACTACCGCATCTGCGTGGGCCTGCTGGATGAGCTGAAACGCGAGCGCGGGCTGCAATTTTCCACACGCATCGCGGTGCTGAGCTTGTTCGGCATGATGAACTGGATTTATACGTGGCACAATCCGAAAGTCGATGCGGATGCGGACGAACTGGCGCGGCAAATGAGCGATTTATTTTTGCGCGGCGTGATGAATGGGGCTAAGACGCGGCGGTAGGGGCCAGAATTAATGGGATTTGAGCGAACAGCAGGTTCCTCACCGACCCTGCGGGTCGGTTCGGAATGACATCGTGCTAAGAGATTTGGAAACGAGCAGCACTACATAACGATTTAAGGAGCTAAGAATATGGCAACGACGATGCAGCCGGTTGCCGGAGAAAAGTCCGGCGAAACCACCAAACAGCTTGTGAACTACCGCACGGATGGCGGCGTGGCGGTGATTGAGATGTGCGACCCTCCGGCGAATACATACACGTACGAAATGAACCGCCAGCTCGACGAGGCGATTCTGCGCGCGCGCATGGATAACAACACTTACGTGATCGTGATCACGGGAAACGGCGACAAATTCTTTTCGGCGGGCGCGAACATCAAGATGCTTTCGAGCGTTGATCCGACATTCAAGTATTACTTCTGTCTGCACGCCAACGAGATGCTGCTGCGTCTGGAACACACGCCAAAACTGGTAGTGGCGGCGATCAACGGGCATTGCGTGGGCGGAGGGCTGGAGATTGCGATGGCCGCCGACATCCGCATCGCACGCAAAGACGCGGGCAAGATCGGCTTGCCGGAGGTGAACCTCGGCGTGTTGCCAGGAACGGGCGGAACGCAGCGGCTCTCGCGGCTAGTGGGAAAGAGCAAGGCCATCGAGCTGATGGTTACCGGCAACACGTTCTCGTTCGAAGAAGCGCAGGAACTGGGAATTATCAACGACATTTACGATCGCGAAAACTTCATGGAGAACGTTATGGAGTACGCGAAACAATTCTGTCCGCCGAACA
>JASICF010000039.1 GCA_030044775.1 Candidatus Sulfotelmatobacter sp.
ACTTGATGAAGTCCGCGGAGCCAACTCGCCTGGTGGCGCAATGACGATTCGCGAAAGAGTTATCGAAACGCTTCAGCGGCGGGATGACAAGATATTTTTGCTGGATGCGACCACGGGCGCCGCAATGACCTATGGCGAATTCCACCGAGCGGCATCTGCCGTGGCCGCGGAACTCTCACGGCGAGACGTGCGCAAAAGCGATCGTGTCGCGGTGATCATTCCCAATTGCCGTGAATTGGCCATTTTTTATTTTGCCTGCATTTATCTCGGAGTGGTGATCGTTCCCATCAATCCTTCGCTGAGCAAAGCCGATGTTCAGTTTATCCTCACCAACTGCAAACCGAGAATGCTGGTGGTCAGCCAATCGAGTGCGATTCTTGCACGCGGCTTGCACGCGAACGTCATCCAGTTGGCGACCGGTCCAGATGAAAACGTGATCGAACGCGCGGCCGGCTTTGATCTCCTTCGAATCCGCGACCTTGAACCCAGGGAACAATTTGTGCCCCTTGCAACCGCAAGCGCCGAGGACCTCATCGCGATCATGTACACCTCGGGGACCTCGGCAAAACCCAAAGGCCTGGCGCACAAACTGGGAAGCATGCTTCGCAACGCGCGTGCTTTTGCCGACGCTCAGGGCATCGATGAAGACTCACGTTTTTACCTGACGTTCTCCATGGCATACATGGGAGGTTTCTACAACCTTCTCATCCTGCCATTTCTTTGCGGCGCGAGCGTGGTCGTAGACCACGTGTTCGATGCCCGATCCAGCCTGAATTTCTGGGAAAAGGCGAAAAACTACCGCGTCAATACGCTCTGGATGGCTCCCACTGTTCTGTCGATTCTACTGCGAATGGACCGCGGACAAACGGGCGAAAGATTCTGCCGCGAGTCCATTCGCCGCGTCTTTGTGGGATTCGCTCCGCTTCCTTTGAAAGTGAAATCCGAATTTGAAGTTCGCTATGGCGTACAGTTGATCGAAAACTACGGTCTCTCTGAAGCTCTATTCGTGACCGCCCGCTCCCGAAATTCCGTGGGCGGCCAAGGCTATGTGGGCGAGGCTCTGCCGGGAGTCAGCCTGCGAATCGCGGATCTTGATCGGCGAATCGATGAACCGCGAATCGATGATCGTCGAATCGATGATCGTCGAGAAAACGATCGTCGAGAAAACGATCGACGAGACGATGATCAACCAAAGAGTGATCGACATAAAAGCCACCATGGCAACAATTCGGCCGCCGGAGGCGAGGGCGAGGTACAGATTTTGACTCCTGATCTGATGGCCGGCTATCTCGATGCCGAGGGTCAGTTGTCTCCGGTCGAGGCGTCTCAATGGTTCGCGACCGGCGATGTCGGCCGTCTTGAGAGCGATGGCTCGCTATTCATTACGGGCAGGCAGAAAGACCTCATCATTCGCGGCGGCGTCAACATCAGTCCCGCGGCGGTTGAAGAATCGCTCATGCAGGTTGAAGGTGTTGCGGAAGCGGCCGTGGTTAGCATTCCCCATGAGCTTTATGGCGAAGATATTGTTGCCGTGCTGAAGCTGAATCCGGGAGTCGCATTCGAATCGATCCTCGATTTGCTGGTCGCTCACGCGAGGCAAAATCTCGCACAACACCAGCAACCCGCTCGCTACATTACCATCGATGAATTTCCCAGAACGACGAACGGAAAAGTACAGAAAACGCGCATTCGGGAGTTGCTGGCGGAGAAGTTCCAGTTAAGCGCGATCTCAGCCACGCAAAGACGGGCGAGAGAGATCGAAGAGACAGCGGGTGTATCTCACTAATGTGTGGAACCACGAAACCCCTCTTGATCTGGCGCACAATCGCATGAAAATCATTGACCTGTCCCTGCCGATTGAAGAGGGCATGATGACCTTCCCGACGCATTGGCATCCCGTCGTAGAGGTCACAATTTTGGGGCGGCACGGAATTGAGGGTCGAGAGACGCGCAAGGTTGTGTTTGGAACCCACACCGGCACGCACGCCGATGCGGCCCGTCATTTCGTTCCGAACGGTGGAACCATCGACGAAATTCCACTGGAAGTATTAATCGGCCCCGCCACCATCGCCGACTTCACTGGCTGCCGTCCTCTTCAGGAAATCGATGTCGCCGATCTCAAACAGAAGTTGAGCGGGAATGTTCCTGAGCGACTGATTCTTCGCACTGGCTGGTCCGAACACTTTGGCAACATGAAGTTCTACAACGAATACCCGTTTCTTTCGGAGAAGGCCGCTCAGTGGCTGGTTGATGAGGGTACGCGGCTCATCGCGATGGACACACCCTCACCCGACAATCCGCGCGACTCGCGCGGCGCCGCAAGGGACTCGCCCAATCACAAGGTGCTTCTCGGGGCCGGAGTCGTGCTCGTCGAGTACGTCGCGAATCTGAAAGCGATCTCCTCGGCGGCGGTGGAACTCATCGTTCTGCCTTTGAAGTTAAAGGGAGCCGACGGCTGTCCGGTGCGGTGCGTGGCTATCGAAAGGTAAGTTAAGCGAAAAAGCGGAATGACCAAAGAAGCAAACGAATGAACCGTACCGAAGAATCCAGACCGCGGATAGAAGAATGGCTGACATCGTGGTTCGTCGCGCGCGCGAAAATCGGACGCGGCGCGGCAGAGAGAGCCGCGGAATCAATCCGCAGCACCGATTACTTCGGCGCCGGATGGCTGACTTCGATGGAGGTAGTGGAATTTGTTACCGACATCGAGCAACAGTTTGCCATGCAGTTCTCCGATCGAGATCTGCAGGATTCTCGTTTTGTCACCATCATCGGTCTCGCCGAACTGATTTGCGCACGTTCGGCGCAGATGAATGAGGATTGCTGACCCGTGCCGACCGCGGAAGCTATGCCTCTCATCCCGGCATTTGCCAAGCCAGCAAGGCTCTCCACATTGCATGTCCTTACGCTAACTCCTTTCTATCCCTCGGAAGAGTCCGCGGTGAACGGTTGCTTCGTGGCTGAAAGTCTAGCTGAGTTGAACTCGCATGGCGTGCGCTCTTCCGTCATCGGCGTCGACACGATTTATCATTCCCGGCGAACTTCGAGCGATATTTATCCGGCCGAATGGGTTCATTGCCCGCAATTTCCCGGCAACTTCGGTCTCGGCAGTGCGGGAAGTTTTTTGGCTGCAACTCTTCTCCCCCAAATTCTACGGCTCCATCGACGTTCGCCAATAGACCTGATTCATGCCCACTCGGCGCTGCCGTGCGGACACGCTGCGTTAATAATTTCGCGGCGCTTGGGTATTCCCTTTGTAGTTACCATTCACGGCCTGGATGTCTTCAATAGCTGTTTCGAGAACGGCCTCGCGGCTAAATGGCGCAGAAACTCTTCGCTCCGCGTTTACGCACATGCGGGTAAGCTGATCTGCATCAGCCGGAAGGTGCGAGAATTGGTCACCGGAAGTATGGGATCTGTTATCGATGCAGAGGTCGTTTACAACGGCGCTGACACAACGTTATTCGCGCCGCGCGAGACCGAACAACGCGGCGTGGAGAATGCGACGATCCTTGTCGTGGGTAACCTGTTGGCCGGAAAAGGGCAAGAGTTGGTAATACGCGCCGCTGCTCGATTGCAGGATTCGTATCCACATCTGCGATGCGACTTTATTGGAGAAGGAGCGCATCGAAATCGTTTCGCAGCCCTTGCTGCCGATCTTGGCATCGGCGACCGAATCCGTTTTCTGGGGCGCAAAAACCGTTTCGAGGTTGCCGAAGCCATGCGCCAGTGCGCCGTGTTTGCTCTGCCCAGCCGCTATGAGGGCCTTGGATGCGTCTATCTCGAAGCCATGTCTTGCGGCAAGCCGGTTGTGGCATGCGAGGGGCAGGGAATCGGCGAAATAATTCGTCACGGCGCCAACGGATGGCTCATTCCTGTCGACGCTCTGGAGGAGCTTACGCAAGGTCTACAAGTTCTGCTCGGAGATGCCGAGCTTCGTGCTCGAATTGGCCAAGCCGCGCGTCAGACCATCGTGAGCGAGTTCAGCCTTTCTCATCAGGCCCGAAGTCTGCTGAAAATCTACCAGGACGTTGCGCAATGACTTCTCCTCAGTTGATTCCTCAGAATTGCGCATCGGCCGAACTTGCCCCGATCCCCGAGACTGGGATAATCCATGTTGCCCGCTTCATCGCAGCCCAGTCCGGTCGCACCGGAGCGGAGGTGGAAGCTCGTCTGCGCTGGCTCTTGCTCGAGAATCCTGCGCGAACGCTGGAGCATCCGCTCGGATTCGGTCTGCACGCAGGCGGCAAGTTGGTCGGTTGTATTCTGTGCTGTCCGCAGGCATTTCAACACCGGAACGAGAAGATCGTTCTGATGGGGTCCAGTTCTTTTTACGTCGATGAGAGTTATCGCGGCCAGGGAGGGCGTATTTTTCTCCGATATTGTCGCCTCGCCAAGCGCTGGCCGCTGTTCGGGACATCTGCGAACCCCGATGCCGCAGCCCTGTGGAAAGCAGCCGGAGCCGAGCCCATTCCGGGCTCCGATGGAGAGTTGTTTGGCATTCTGAACTGGCCCCCCGTGGCCGAAGAATTCGCACATCGCCGAACTTCCAATCGCTTCGTTTCCCGGCTGGTGGGGGGCTACGGGTCGAAATTCGCCACGCTCCTGCATCCGCTGAAGATCGACCGCCGGAGCGTAGCAACGCTTCAACCGCTCACATCCAGCAAACAGATGAGCGATCGGATTTCGGGCATCCGATCTGAAAAGCTGACGGCGCTGCGCGATCGGCTCTACATTCACTGGCGTTATTTCTCGGATCAGGATCCGAGCGTTGAAGCTTTGGTCTTTCGCAGGGAATGTTCCAGCGAGAATGTGGTCGTGACCGTTAATCGGCGCATGCGCGGCTATCGAAGCCAAATCAGGACGCTGAATGTGCTCGATGTCTACCCGGAGATTTCTGCGCAAGAATATCTGAAAGTTCTCGGAGCGTTGATCGCCCGCTGCTTGGATTCGGTCGATGCCATCGTGTTGCGCAATCAGAATCCTGAAAACCGAAAAACATTTTGCGACCAGGGTTTTCATTGGCGTGCGTTCGACGCCCCGGGCGGCTGGCTTCTCGACCGAACCAGGCAATTGCCAGGGACCGGCAGGTATTTCGTACCGGCTGACGGCGACGGTCTGATCTAGCGCTTAGGATTTTAAGAACTCTCGTTTCGCCCGGTCAGATTCGGGTGGCCGCTGGAATGAGCTTCAGAAGCCAACTTCGTACGGTCCTCATTCGCGCTGCCAGTTTGCTCGGTGCGGATGAGGTTGCACTCCGTCTTCAAAATCGCTGTGCTCGCGGCGTTGTGGTGGCGATTCATGAAACCCCTTCGGTCCTCGAAGATCGCTTTCGCGAACAAATCGAATGGGTGTCGCGGCATTTTACGATCTGTACTTTGAATGGCTTCATTGAGCAGTTTCGAAATCCTCAACCGCGTGCTGAGTTGAAACCCCCTCTTCTCTTTACTTTTGACGACGGTAGAGAGAGCAACTATCAAGTGGCGGCGCCGCTGCTCGAATCTTTTGGGGTGCGAGGGCTGTTTTTCATTGTTCCAGCCTTTGCTGAGTCTTCATCCGGGGAAGCTTTCGACTTCTATCGTTCAAAGATCAATCCGGGCGCTCCTCTTACGGACGAGAAGGTTAAAGACTGGAAGCCAATGACTCCCGCGCAAGTCGCAGAACTCGCTGCTCGGGGACATGCAATCGGCAACCACACGCTTACGCACGCGCGTTTGGCAGGCCTTCCGCCTGAGGAATTGGAACAAGAGATCGCCGATGGCGCACGCAAGCTGGCTTTGTGGATAAATCAACCCGTCGAATCTTTCGCCTGGACGTTCGGGTGGGATGCAATCGATGCGAGCGCGCTTAAAGTCATCCATCGCCACCATCGGTATTGCTTTGCTCCCTGCGCCGGAACGATTGATGCCCGTTGCGGTCCTCCCGGCTTATTCTGGCGGCGCGAGATCGAAGTGAATTATGCGCCGGCGGAATATCGCTTTCTCTATT
>JASICF010000378.1 GCA_030044775.1 Candidatus Sulfotelmatobacter sp.
GAATGCAGGGCCAAAATTCACAAGGTTTGCATCAGGCAATTTCTTGAGGAGGTGGATGCTCCCAATGGCTAGGGCGAGCGCACCCGCCACACCGACCGCGCCGCCATGGGCGAACGACTTCCACTTCATCTCGATTCCTCAAAATGGAATTATGCCTCAAGTCGAGCTGATAGCGCATAAACTGTCGTGAACAGGCGATTACACTCATTGACCTTTTCGAAATTCCAAAAATTTCGGCCACGCGGGTCCCAGTGGCGTTGGTTACACCTGAGATAGATTTCCGCCGAAGCTATTCCTCATCAATCGTCACGTGAACCTCATTCATCTCCTGAATCTCCGCGATGACGATCGCGTGCGTTCCGTTGCGCTCAAACGCGGTTCCGTTGACCCGCACATATTTGCCCACGAAGGGCATCAGCTTTTTCATCTGACTGTAGTCGGGCATTTTGTCGGAGATCGGTTGATAGAGGTCGCCATCCCTGGTCAGAATGGCGATGGGCGAGCCGGCCCTCACGCATGCCCGTGCGCACTTGAGACTCAAGCTGGTCGCTTTGCCATCGAGGTTCTGAATTGGGCATGCCATATCTCGCACCAAGCCCTCAATCGTGACTTGCGATCGGTTTGCGCGAGAACCTTCCATCGAAGTTTTCTGTGGAGGTTGAGACGCCGCCAGGACGATCTCGCAACATGCCAGCAAGCAAATACTGAGGGGCCGTATCATTATGGTTGGTTCTCCTTTTCACAGGCCTTAAGCAAAGCGCGTACTTCCGTCAGAAGATTACATTAACCGTTGATGAGTGTAATTACACTCAGTCGCGGGGAGGCAGTTCCGTGGCGTTTTGAGTGGAATGAATCCGTAAAACAATGCCGGAACTTATCATCAACTGACCCGTTTCAATCCGATCGACGCGGCCCCGATGCAATTTCCTGCACATTGACATCGAATCCGATCGTTTGTTTCTGGTCTATCTGCTGGTTGAACGTGCCCCGACAGAAGGAGTTAGCAAGAGCGGCACGGTCATAGAGATTGCGACGATCCATACCAGGGTCGCAGCAACCACGAATAAAATTGCCCGAAAGTATCGAGCGGGCATAATCGTCACGAGGGCCACCGGCAACAGAAAAACTCCGAGAGCATTGAAGCCACAGATCGCCCGCGCCCAGCGTTCCCCCCTGCGAAAAGAGTCGGCGGAATAGATAGTGCTCAGGCCAATGGGAAGCAGGAGTATGCCTACAACGATGAAACTCAGCAAGAAGGGTGGCCCGATTTGCACGAAGGCTTCTTGAGTTGATTGGCTTGAAACGAAGCGAAGAGCAAATGGAGTGGCGGCGAAGTGAATCAGCGCTACGACCAGGAGCAGCACTCCATCTATCTTCAGAATTAACGCAGCTAGCGCAGATCGATCCATAATGAACCTCTAGGCACGAAATCGATTCGTTCCACGAATGTACGTTAGTTTCTCCAGTTCTGGGCCGGTATGCAATCGAACGGAGGATGACAAAGCGCACTCGGGGTCAGGTTTTTGTCCGCCGAAGTCGTTCAGTTCTTGGGCGCAAAATTCTCGCCGAAGAAATCGCCAGGCTTCCACTTCGGACGCTGCGGATCCTGCGCGATGTCATATCCCACCAGGAAATCGATTTGCATGAATTGCACTGCAGCATCGAAGTTGAGCGGCTGATTCATATCGTCCGACGGAGCGTGGTAGCGGGTCGCGATCCATTGCTCGGTAAACTTTTTCCCGTCTACCGCGGGATCTTTAGCTTCTTCCCCTTCGGAGATGAAAACCGAAGGCACGCCCTGTCGCACAAAAGAATATTGGTCGGCACGAACGAAATAGTGCTGGTCCGGCTCAGGATCGGGAGTTACTTTCAATCCCAGGCGTGCCGCGTTGCGCGCGACTACTGCATCTAGAGAGCTATCGGGAGCGCCCAGCGCGACGATATCGTTGAAGGTGTAAAAAACGCTTGCCCCATCCATGTTGATATCGGCAACGATGCTTCTGATCGGCACGGTAGGCCAATGCGCGAAATAGTCGGAGCCCAGCAGTCCTTTTTCTTCCGCAGTCGCACCTAAGAACAGGATAGAACGTGCCGGCGGCCGGGGCATGGACTTGAAGGCCTTCGCGATGACCAGCAACGCGGCTGTGCCGGAGGCATCGTCGGCAGCCCCGTTGTAGATGGAATCGCTATTGATGGGCCTGCCGATTCCCAGGTGGTCGACGTGCGCGCTATAGACCACGTATTCCTGACTGAGCTTCGGATCGGATCCGGGGAGCGCTGCAATCACGTTCGGGCTGGAGACCGCTTCGTAACGACTGACTTCGTGCAGCTTTGCCGTGAGCGGCAATGCGAATGACTGGGGCTTGGATGCTTCCGCGTCGCGCAGTACATCCGCCCATGATTTTGAAGCGCGCTGAAAGAGTTTTTCGGAAGCAGCCACGGAAAGACCAGCCCTCGCGTGAATTTCGGGATAGGCATCGCCGGGAACACCGTCTGGACCAAGCCAACGCATTGACGGAAAACCAGCGCCAATCACGACCCGCGGCCAGGGCAGACCCTTCTCGTCGCTTGGCCTTCGCAGCGCAAGGGCACCGATCGCTCCGTGATCGCGGGCATTGCGCAACTTCTCGCGAAGGGAGCTCAAGTGAGCTTGCAATTCCGAGGGAAGCGAGGGCGGCGCTCCGCCAAACATGGCGACGATCTTGCCCTTGACGTCCACTCCGGCATAGTCATCGTAACTTCCATCGGGAGTCCTCACACTGTAGCCGACGAAAACCACCGGGGCTTCGATCGAAGAGTCCGGATAGACCTCGTTGCCACGCATCAGAAAATCGTCGCCCCATTTAAGTTCCGTGGTCGATCCGTCCTGCGTGATGCTGACGGCACACTTCTCAGGTTCGACAGTGAGCTGGCGAAAAGGCACGCGCTGGAAGTAAGATCCGTCCTGGCCGGCGGGATTCAGGCCCAGGGCCTCAAACTGTGCAGCGACGTAGCGCGCGGCGATTTCATGACCGCGTGCGCCTGTGCCCCGCCCCTCAAGCAAGTCGTCGGCGAGAAATGCCATGTGAGCGCGAAAGGGTTCCTTCCGCAGTTCTCCCATAGCGGCTTGCGCGTCGTGCGCCAGAACCTCCCCGCGAGCGGCGGGTGCACCTCCTTGTCGAGCCCGAGATAGAAGCCTTTGACCATCCGCAGCTCGATGAGCCCCGTCTCTCCCTTGAGGTCTTCCATCGAGATCTGCGAGCGGTCCTTGTGCGTGAGATACCAGGGCGACGCGTCCTCGGAGCCGGCGGCCTGTGGCCCGCGCGCCTCGTCGTACGTCTCCTTGCTCCGCGGCGTATCGCTCCGCGGCGTGCGCCCTACGGCGAGCCCCTGCTCGTACTGCCTTCGCTCCCTGCGCCGCGGAAGGCGGCGGTACAGGGGG
>JASICF010000379.1 GCA_030044775.1 Candidatus Sulfotelmatobacter sp.
AATCGCCGCTCATCACCGCATATCTGGCCGTTGGCCAGGCAAACACGAACCGAGGATCGTATGCTTTGCCGCACATGGCGTAGTGGCCGGCGCCGAACGACCCACCCACAATAACCGCAATCTTAGGAACTACCGAATTCGAAACGGCGTTGACCATCTTTGCGCCGGCCTTGATGATGCCGCTCCACTCCGCGTCGCGCCCGACCATGAATCCATTGACGTCGTGGAAAAAAATCAGTGGAATCAAATTCTGATTGCAGTCCATGATGAAGCGGGAGGCTTTCTCCGCGGACTCGGTGTAGATCACCCCGCCGAACTCGACGCGCTTGTGGCCTTCATGATCGGTTTGCTGGGCGTGCAGTTTCTGATTGGCCACAATTCCCACGGCGAATCCGCCGATGCGCCCGTAGCCGCAAATCAGGGTTTTGCCGTATTCAGGTTTGTACTCATCGAAACGGCTGCCATCGAGCACGCGCGCCAGAATTTCTTTCATGTCGTATGGACGGGCAGGCGAGGAATCGTAAACGCCGTAGATCTCTTCCGCCGCCAACGCCGGTTCTACCGGTTTCTTTCGATCCCACGGCGATTGGCGGCGGTATCCCCATTTTTCGACAATCGAACGAATGCGGCGGATGCACGATGCGTCATCCGGCTCGCGAAAATCGACGGTGCCGCTGATCGCCGCGTGCATGGCCGCTCCGCCGAGTTCCTCCGCAGAAACCCTTTGCCCGATGGCCGCCTGCACCAGGGCCGGCCCGGCAAGAAATAATCCGCTGCCATCGGTCATGAGTACGTTGTCGCACATGACCGGCAAATATCCGCCGCCAGCCACGCACATGCCCATGATCGCGGCGACCTGCGGAATGCCCATTGCCGACATGACCGCATTGTTGCGGAAGACGCGGCCGAAATCGTCCGTGTCGGGAAAAACATCTTCCTGCAGCGGCAGAAAAACCCCCGCAGAATCGACCAGATAGATCGTTGGGATATGATTTTCGATAGCGATGTTCTGCGCGCGAATGACCTTCTTCGACGTCATCGGAAAAAACGCGCCGGCCTTCACCGTGGCGTCATTCGCGATGATCATCACCATGCGCGTCTCAATGCGCGCCAGCCCGGTGATCACCCCGGCAGCGGGAGCGCCGCCCCACTCTTCATACATGCCGCGGCCGGCGTAAATGCCAAGCTCAAAAAACGATTCCGGATCGACAAGCAGTTCGATCCGTTCGCGCGCCGTCAGGCGTCCTTTGGCATGCTGGTTCTCGATCGCCTTCGCGCCTCCGCCTTCCGAGATGGCTTCAGCTTCGTTGCGCACCTGGGCCATAAGATCGGCGAGAAAGCGCATGTTGGCTTCGAAACGGGCGGACGTAGGATCGATCTTCGTCATCAGAATGTTCGATGGCGTTGAGTTCTGATTGGAAATCGCTTCGCTGCGCTCGGCCATGGCGGAAGAGTTTCGGACTGTTTACGGTATACCAGCCGGCGAGCGGTGCGCAACGGAGACGGCCAATCGGTCGTCTTTAATAATGCGGCATAGAGTCCAATCGGCCACAATCCTTAAGGCAGTACCGGCAATCCGGGGCAAAAGCGGAACCTCTGAGTGCGGCGACTCTCAGCGCCTGAGCAAGCGTACCGCTTCGGCGACTGGATCGCTCGTCAAGACGTCGATCAATCCAGTCCCTAGAGCCCCTTGTGCGTCGATCTTTTCTGCGGAGACAAACATTTCCAGCGCTCGCGCCTTGCCCACCAGCCGCGGCAATCGCTGCGTTCCTCCCCAGCCTGTAATCAATCCCAGGGCTGCTCCGCGATGGCCAAACACCGCATTGGGCGCTGCGATTCGGCGATGGCAAGCCAGGGCCAGGTCAAGGCCGCCGCCCATGCAATAGCCCGAAACCGCGGCATAGAAAAGTGCGGGGAACTGTTCGATCAGGGCCATGAGACGTTGCCCCGCCCTGGAAAATTCGTAGGCCGCTGACGCATCAAGCGCCGCAATCTCATTGAGGTCAGCGCCAGCCGAGAAAAAGCGAACATTTCCTGTGATGACAACCGGCCCCGAATGGTTCGCGAGTTCGTTCACCGCTTCATGCAGGGCAAGCACGCATTCGCGAGTCAGCCGATTGGTGCCGTCCGCAGATTGGAGGCGCAAGATGGAGACATTCGCTGCGTCTTGCAAAGAGAAGAACGGGGACGCGGTCAAGGGCAATCGCCGACTATCCAGCAGAGATTACGCCTGCGCTTTTTACATTCGAGCAAATGAACTGCACAATGGAGTCCATCGCTGTTCCTGGCTGGAAAATCGCCGCAACTCCAAGCTTTTTGAGATTTTCGATATCTTGATCCGGGATAATCCCGCCAACGAGCACCAGAACATCGTCCATTTTGTTTTGTTTGAGTAATTCCATAACCCGGGGAACGATCACGTTGTGCGCGCCCGAGAGAATCGAAAGGCCGATGACCTGTACGTCTTCCTGAAGCGCCGCACTGACGATCATTTCCGGCGTTTGCCGCAGGCCAGTATAAATGACTTCCATCCCCGCGTCGCGGAGAGCACGCGCAATCACCTTCGCCCCGCGGTCGTGACCGTCGAGGCCAGGCTTCGCCACCAAGACCCTGATTTTTGCGTCAGCCATTAAGTACATTTAACCACAGGAAACACAGTGCGGCACAGAGCCATCTACAGCGCAGCAGAGTCGCTTACGGCTTGCTCAGTCGCTGACCGTCTTGATATCCAGACTCCTCCACAAATACCAGCAGGCGACGCTGCGGTAAGGCTGCCAGCACGTAGCGATCTTTTCCATCTGCTCGGGGGTGGGTAATTTGATTTTCTTGCTCCCGCGGCTGCTGTTGGCATTTTTTTTCTTTGACTTCTTCATCCGCTGCACATCCAGATAGTGCTTATACATCGCCATGCGCACGCCGAAGTCGCCCGTCGGCAGAACATTCTCGCGCTTCAGAGAGAACATCAGAAACATTTGCGCCGTCCAGACTCCGATCCCTTTGACCTGCGTCAGGTGCTCGATTACCTCTGCATCCGGCAAGTCCGCCAGACGGGTAAAATCCAGCAGGCCGGAGGCCGTTTTTGTGGCAAGGTCCTTCAAATAGGAGGATTTCTGCTTTGATAGTCCCACGCCGCGCATCTGCTCGTCGCTCAGCTTGAGAATGCCTTCGGGAGTGAGCGGCTCGCCGGCCAAAGCCGCAAAGCGCTCGAAGATCGTTGCTGCAGCTCTGCCATTCAGTTGCTGGTAAATGATCGCTTCGGCCAGGCTGTGAAACTCCGCCGGGCCGTACTCAATGCGGTAGGGACCGATGCGCTCGATGATGGCGCGCATGACGGGGTCAGATTTTTTGAGATGATTAATGGCTTTGCGCACGATTCATGTTTTAGCACAGTCTGCCAGGAAAGGCGAACAAAAAACGAATTCAGCCGGAACAGTCTTCGAGGGCGTTGTTCAGGTTGGGGGGAGGCTTGATTTGTGCCAGAACATAGGGAAGCGAGAAATTTGGACCAAGTGGCTAGGTGATGCTGGTTTCCGTGTAGCTGCCGTATACCTGGCGCAGCGCCTCGCAAATCTCTCCAACTGTGGCGTAAGCGCGCACCGCGTCGATGATGAAAGGCATGGTATTCGCAGAAGAAATAGTTGCGCTTCCATTGCATCTCGGCTCTTGTGCAGCGGCTGTCTTAAGACCTTCGAGAGCCCGCTTCACGCCGTCGTTTGACCTTCGAGCGCGCAATGCCTTCAGCTTTGCCGACTGCTGCTTGGCGACCGTCTCATCGATGTAAAGAATTTGTGGTGGTTCTTCCTCAATCACAAACTCATTCACTCCCACGACAATTTTTTCTTTGGCTTCAGCGGCCCGTTGATAGAGATATGAAGCCTCGGCAATTTCTTTCTGCGGATAACCGCGTTCGATGGCTTTCACCATTCCGCCCATGGCGTCAAGTTTTCCGAAGTAATCGAAAGCTCCCGATTCCATTTGCAGCGTCAGATTCTCCAGGAAATAGGAACCGCCAAGCGGATCGACGGTCTGGGTTACTCCCGATTCATAGGCGATGATTTGCTGCGTGCGCAGGGCAATGCGGGCAGCTTCCTCGGTCGGCAAGGCCAGCGCTTCGTCATACGAGTCGCAATGCAGCGATTGCGTGCCGCCAAGCACTGCTGCTAAGGCTTGTAGCGCCACGCGTGCGATATTGTTCATGGGTTGCTGGGCGGGCAAGGAAACTCCCGCAGTCTGGGTATGGAAGCGCATGAGCCATGTGCGTTGATTCTTCGCCCCAAAGCGATCTTGCATTACGCGAGCCCAGATTTTGCGCGCGGCACGATATTTTGCGATCTCCTCAAA
>JASICF010000380.1 GCA_030044775.1 Candidatus Sulfotelmatobacter sp.
TTCACTCGTCGCGCTTCCCGCCGAACGGCGCCAACCGGGGGTTCTACCAGAATCAGAAAGTTGATGCGCTCATCGATGAAGCGCGGCGCGAGGTCGACCCCAAGGTGCGCGCTCCCATCTATGCCGAAGTTCAGACCGTCGTGGCTAATGAACTCCCTTATATCGACCTCTGGTATCTCGATAACGTACTGGTTCACAACAAGCGGGTGCGCAATGTCCAGTTGAATCCTGCAGGAAATTACGATTTTCTGCGCACGGCGGAGCTCTCTCCCGGAAATAACTGAAACCTTGTGCGTGTTACCATCGAAATTCGCAGAAACTTTTGCGAAATTTGCTGCCGCTCATGCGCATTCTTTTCATCGGCGATATTTTTGGACGGCCGGGCCGCACCATCGTCAAAGAGCGGCTGCCTGAGCTCGTCCGTGATCGGGCCATCGACTTGGTCATTGCCAACGGCGAGAATTCGGCTGCCGGATTCGGCATCACCCCCGCGCTGGCCGATGAACTTTTCGAATTGAACATCGATGTGATCACCACCGGCAATCACGTCTGGGATAAGCGCGAGATTATCGACTTTTTTCAAATGGCCGATGGCAGCCGCGGTCCGGCGCGTCGCGTTCTCCGCCCCGCCAACTACCCCAAGGATTTACCGGGCTGGGGCATGTATCAGGGCCAGAAGGGAAAGATCCCCTATGCCGTGCTCAACCTGCAGGGCCGGGTCTTCATGGCCTCGAACGACGATCCATTCCGCACCGCGGACCGCCTGTTAAAGGAAATCGATTCCAAAGTCATTCTCGTCGACTTTCATGCCGAAGCCACTTCGGAAAAAATCTCGCTGGGCTGGTATTTGGATGGCCGGGTCACCGCCGTTATTGGAACGCATACTCACGTGCCCACGGCCGACGAGCGTGTTCTTCCCCAAGGCACTGCCTACATTACCGACGTCGGCATGACCGGCCCTTACGATGGCGTAATCGGCGTCAAGAAAGAATTGGTCGTCGATCGATTTCTCAACGGGATGCCTGTGCGCTTTGAGCCGGCAACCGGAGACGTCCGCTTCTGTGCCGTTATCGTTGAGTGCGACGAAAAAACGGGCCACGCCCGCAGCATTGAGCGAATTATGATGGGTTAACTCCCATTCCCCCGGCCCCTCCCGGCACGCAACATACTTGCAAGAACTTCGTTCTTAAAGCGTTCTTTTGTTATTCGTATTTCGTTTGCAACTTTCTATTTTCAGGGCTTTAGACCGAAGGTACGTTGCCCTATTAGGTATCCAGGCGTAACGGCCAGCAAGGTAAAATCGAACGAATGCGCTACCTGTCTTTCATCGGAGGAATATGCCTGCTTGCGGGGGTGATGAACGGGCTCTCCTCAGCCACGGATGAGCTTTCGACCCCTTCGCCGATGATCTCCTGTGGCAACGGCATTCCCGGGGGCATGTACTGCGTTCCTTCGAAGCACGAACTGAAGCAGGCCCGCCACGCATACTCTCTCGGACTGAAGCTGGAAAAACAGAACCGCCAAGAAGAGGCTCTGGCCAAATTCGATCAGGCTTCGCGGCTGGTTCCGGACGACATAGCTTTCCTTTCGGCGTGGGAGCTAACCAAATCGCAGCTTGCCTTCCAACACATCGAGCGTGGCGACGCGCTGCTAGCCAGCGGCCAGAAGGACAAAGCAGCTCACGAATTCAAAGACGCGTTGAAGTTCGATCCCGACGACACTTACACTCAGCAGCGCCTCGCCGACGCTCTGCCCGATCCTGACCCACGTGGCCTTTCCGGCCTGTCTTTAAAACTGGCCCAATCCAGCGAAATTCACATTCAGCCCAAAAACGAGCTCGCGACGTTTCGGTATGAAGGTGATGTTCGCGGCATGTTCAGCGAGATCGCAACTGCTTACAGCGTCGGTGTGGAATTTGACGACTCCGTCGCGATGCGAAGAGTGCACTTCTATCTGGATGATGTCGATTTCTTTACGGCAGTGAAGCTCGCCTGCGACGTCAGCAAGACTATGTGGACCCCGCTCTCTGACCATCAAATGCTCATCGCCGCGAATACTCCCGAGAATCATAAGCAATTCGACCGCATGTCACTGGCGACGTTTGTCATGCCGGGAGCGGAAACTCCTCAGGAAAAAACAGAACTGGTGAATGCGCTGCGCAGTATCTGCGAGTTCCAAAAAATCAACACCGGCCAAAGCGGAACGATCGAGATCCGCGCCCCGCAGGCGACGCTAAAAGCCTGTTCGGAGCTCGTACGGCAGGTCACTCTGGAACGCCCCGAGATCGCGTTCGATGTCAGCCTCTACGATATCGACTATCAATTCACGCGCGATATCGGCATGCATTTGCCTGATACGTTCAATCTTTACAACATCCCCGCTGGTGCTCTCGCCGCCCTGGGCGGGCAGAGCATCCAGGCGCTGATCAATCAACTGATCTCTTCCGGCGGCATCAACCAGGCAGGCAGTTCGGCGCTCTCCGGCTTGCTGGCGCAGCTTCAGGGACAAGGGAACTCAATCTTCAGTCAGCCGCTGGCGACCTTTGGCGGCGGCCTCACCTTTTCCGGACTCAGTCTCGATCAACTTTCCGCCGCCCTCTCGTTGAACGAATCCTGGGCTCGAAGCCTGAGCAAGGCAACTCTGCGGTCCTCGCAAGGCAGCGACGCCACTTTCCACGTTGGCGAGCGCTATCCCATCATGAACGCTTCTTACGCGCCCATCTATAACTCACCGCAGATTTCTGCCGTAATCGGCAATCAGAGTTACACCGCGCCATTTCCCTCGATCACCTATGAAGATTTGGGACTGAACCTGAAACTCAAGCCGGTGGTTCACGGCAACGGCGAGATCAGCATGACTGTGGAGCTGCAGATGCGATCGCTCACCGGTCAAAGCGCGAATGGAGTTCCGGTGATTGCCAATCAGGAATACAAAGGCAGCATTCGCCTGCGCGATGGCGAGCCTGCCGTTGTGGCGGGAGAGGTCACCACCAACGATGTGCGGTCCATGGCCGGGATCCCCGCGGTCGCGGACATTCCCGGCCTCAACCTTGCCCTCACCGACACCACTCGCCAGAAAGAGTATGACGAGTTGCTGATCATGGTCACGCCGCACGTCGTCGCAAATCGCGCGCTCGAGACCAGAGAAATCTGGCTGGACAAGAACTAGCCGTATCCCGCCGGAGGATATTGGTAGCCCCGCTTACTCTGTCACCTCAAAGCTGACGTTGCTCTTGAGCGTACCGCTCGGCGTGGTCACCTCTACGGTGCCGGTAGTAGCACCCGCAGGAACAGCGGTCTTGATTTCGGAACCTGACACCACCGTGAAGGCTGCCGCAGTTCCCGCTACGCTATTTCGCGCCTTTGTCTTTCGCCGCGAAGTCCACCAACTCCTTCAGCGTGGTTTCATTTACGCCACTCACATTTCCGATGGATCGGCCGTTGATAAAAAGAGTAGGTGTGCCCGTCACGTTCACTTCCTTGCCTAGCGCTAACGAGGCATCCACATCCGCTTTCGCCTTCGGCGA
>JASICF010000040.1 GCA_030044775.1 Candidatus Sulfotelmatobacter sp.
CCTGAACTGTCCGATATCGAACGAAAAATCATGCCGCGGACGCGGGCGATTGTGCTCATCAATCCGAATAATCCGACAGGTTCGTTGTGTTCGCGGGAAATGCTCGAGCGGATTGCGGAACTCGCGCGGCGGCACAACCTGGTCGTTTTCTCGGATGAGATTTACGACAAGCTGATTCTGGATGGTTCCCCTGAAACGCCCAGTCCGCACATCGCATTCGCCGCCGTCGCACCCGATGTGCCGTGCATCACGTTCGGCGGCATGTCCAAAAATTATCTGGTCCCTGGGTGGCGCATCGGATGGGGCATTGCCTCGGGCGATGCCACGGTCATCAGACCCTACGTTGACGGCATTCATCGATTACTGCGGGCACGATTGTGCGCCAACCACCCAGAACAGTATGCGATCAAGGCTGCGCTGGAGGGACCGCAAGATCATCTGATTGAAGTGCGACGCAAGCTGCGCTCGCGCCGCGATCTCACGCAGAAGTGGTGCGAATCGACTCCGCGCGTCAGATGCGTCAAACCTCGCGGGGCTTTTTATGCTTTCCCGCGCATCGACGTTCCCGAAAGCGACGAAGTTTTTGTGAAGGAACTCATTCGCCAGAAACACGTTATGGTCGTGCACGGATCGGGCTTCGGACAGAAACCCGGAACACAGCATTTCAGGATTGTGTTTTTGCCGGATGAACAGACGCTGACGAAGGCGTATGCGGGAATTGCAGAGTTCATGCATGAGCGTTATGGCAACGGATGACGCAGCGGAGGGTGGCGGCGGAGGTGTGGAGCTAGATTTCGAGAGCAATTAACCCGAGATATGACCATGGTATAATGACCATGATCACTTAGCGAAAATGAGAACCAAAACCATCCCTGCCGGCGCGTTCAAGGCTCGCTGCCTCGCTATCATGGACGAGGTGCAGGCCAAGCGCCAGGCCGTCGTTATCACTAAGCGCGGCAAGCCGGTGGCAAAGCTCGTGCCCGTCGAAAAAGAGAAAGATGACATCTTCGGTTTCCTCGAAGGCAAGGGCAAAATCGAAATCAAGGGCGACATCGTTTCTCCCGCCTTTACTCCCGAAGAGTGGGGCGATCTTTACTGATCCTGCTCGATACACACGTGGCGATCTGGCTTGCCCAGGATTATCAGCGCATATCAGCATTGGCCCAATCAAAGATCGAGATTGCGCGCCGGAGGGTCCGGGGCCTTGCAATTTCCGACGTCACTCTACTTGAGATCGCGCAACTTGCGCGCCACAGACGCATCAACTTGATTCCAAACGCAGAAACAGTCCTGTCCGAAATCGAACGCCGATTTGTAGTGCTGCCCATTACCGCTAACATTGCCCTGCAGGCGTTCCAACTTCCTCCAAGCTACCCCAAAGATCCGGTTGACCGAATCATTGGGGCAACCGCATTGATCCAAGATATTCCCTTGCTCACTTCGGACCGCGAAATCCGCAAATCCGCGCCCTTTCCGACGATCTGGTGAGGGGTACGTCACTTCGACCGCTAGCCTTCCTCTTTCCCCACGAATCTGCTTAAATCGAATCCACACAACACTGCGGGCATGCCGGTGTTTGCTTAATCGTGGTCGATATTCACTCGCACATTCTTCCGGAAGTGGATGACGGTTCGAAATCATGGGAGATTTCCGTGGCCATGTGCCGGATGGCAGCAAACGACGGCATTTCGCACCAGGTCGCCACGCCCCACGCCAACGACCGCTATCACTATGATCGCGTTTATTTGCAGGGCCTGGTCGAGCATCTGCAATCGCTGATTGGTGTTGCTCCTATGCTCGCCCTGGGCTGCGACTTTCATCTTTCTTACGATAATCTGCAGGACGTGCTGGCCAACCCGGCCCGCTATGCAATCGGAAACACACATTACATGCTTGTCGAACTGAGCAACTACAGTGTTCCGCCGCAAATTTCGGAGTGCATGGCGCAATTGGGCGATTGCGGAATTACACCGATTCTTACCCATCCCGAGCGCAATCCGATTCTGCGCGAGAATCTGCAGCGCGTGTTGGAATGGGCCGAACAAGGGTGCGTGATTCAGTTGACAGGATCGGCGCTATCCGGATTTTGGGGAGAACGCGCGCGCCGCGCTGCACTCTGGCTGCTGGAGCACGATGCCGTCCATGTGCTCGCGACCGATGCTCACGAAACCCAAAAGCGAATTCCCGTCCTCTCGACCGCTCGGGAAGCCGCAGCCAAGCTTTGCGGAGAAGATGTGGCCGAAGCGCTGGTGGAGGCAAATCCGCGAGCGATAATTGACGATCTGAAATTGCCTTATTTTCCCCGACCGGTGATTGACAGGGATTACCGGAAAAGCAGCAACTAGACCGCTCCTTTTCGCTTAGCCGAAAGCCACGGTCTTGATCGATTCATTCCAATCGAATTCAATTGGCTCGGTACCTATTCGTAGGCCAGCGCTTCGATGGGATCTTTCGCCGCCGCTTTATACGCCGGGTACAGCGCTCCACCGGCGGCGCCAATCAAGGCGGTCAGCATGGCAAACGCGATCCATTCTCCGCTGACCACAACCTGCACCAGCGGGAAACGCTGCCGGATGGCCCAACTGGCTGCCAGACTCACCAGAATTCCGGCCACGATGCCAACCAGCGTCAGCAAGCCGGTCTCGCGCAGAATCGCATTCACAATGTAGAGCTTCGACGCGCCCATTGCCTTCAGGATGCCGATTTCGCGAGTTCGCTCCATCACCGCGGCATACATGGATTGGAAGATCACCAGAAATCCGATGATCATGCTAACCCCGATCACCACACCGATGAACGGCCGGAAGCCCGGCAAATGGCTGGGAGTCATCATGCTCAAATAGTCGTGGACAGAAAGCACGGAATACTTCTCCATGCCCGTCTGTTCCCGGACTTCCTTTACCACGGCATCGGCGTTCGCCGGATTATCCAGCTTCACATAGAAGATGGAAGCTTTGTCTTTCGCGCCGATCAAATCCTGCAGCGTAGTAATCGGCAGGAATTTCCGCGCTCCTCGGCCGCTGGCAACGATGCCGGCAACACGAAACGTATGATTCAGCGTCTCGGTCGGATCGCCTACCTTCAAGTGCTTCTGCCGGGCTACATAGTCGTCGATCAAAATATCGTTTGGGGTCTTGAACGGCCCGCCCTCCAGATATTGGAACGGCCCTCCCAAGGCTTCAAAGCTCTGAAGATCGATACCGTCGATCACTTCGATCGAGCCTGCGGTGGAAATCTGCCAGATGACGGGACTCACGACAGTGACGTGAGGCAAGCGCCGCAAGATATCGGCCACCTTCGTTGAAACGGGAGCGCCGCTGATACCAGCCAGAAAGGACGACCCCGGCGGCTGCACAATCACGTCAGCGCCGATGCCGGCAGTCCGCGCTTTGTCGTCATTGAGGATTCCGTAGCAGAGGCCCGCAATCAGCAGGATGAGCGCAACCTCCAGGGCGATGGCAATTATGCTGATTGCCGAGCGGACGGGCCGACGCACCAGGTTGGCAAATATCATTTTGTTGATCATATTCTTCGAAATATGTGCAGCCCCCACGGGGCTGCCCGGTTATGGCGAACGAGGCAGTTTCTATTGTTTGCTTTCCGCCTCCGAAGCGGGCTCGATCGAAACTTGCGAAGACGCTTTGCCGAGATGCACCACCTCCGCACCCGGAGGTTGCTGCAGAGCGAACTGATCGTCGCGAAGGGGCTTGTTCATCTCCATCTTCAATATATTCAGCGTAATGTTGTATTCCTCGACCGGGCGAACGATCTCAATTCGCGAGGGGAAAATGACGTGGTCATATTCCTTGTAGTTCGCGTAGTGGGCATCGGTAAGCAGATTGCCTCTGTCATCATAGATGTATTGCTCGTGCGGCAACAGGTCGATGCGGCTGAAAACCACTTTGCGCGACAGGACACCCTGGTTCTCACCCTTCATGCGAATGACAATAATCTCGTAATCCTCCTGCATCACACGATGGCCTTTGGAGTCGTGAAAAATCTGGACACCATTTTCCAGAACCGGAATTTCGCCATCCGTGATGGGCCGAATCAGCAACGCGTCGTAAATATCCTGCGGCCGGATGTTCTCCATCGGATGGTCAGGATTCCGTGTCTGTATCTGGTTGCTCCCGATAACAAACCGGTTCTTGGGAGGGATCCAGAGCTTGAATTCGTTCCCGTCGCTGACCATGTCAAACGCAGTGGTTCGTACGATCGGCAGCAGACCGATAAAGTGCAGCATCGCCGGCTTTCGCGCCAGCACATAGCCACGAATCTCTTTGTAATCGGTGACTTGTCCCTTCTTGGCGCCACCCACCGATGTGTCAATGTCGACTGTGGCCTGCAAGGACTGGATCTTCTCCGCCTGCTGATTGATGATGTCAACCAGTTGCGCTTGAGTGGCCTGGCGTAGCGTCCCTTTGAAATAGCTTTCGTCGACCCGATGGGTGTGAAAGAGGCAGCCCGTCAACGGCAGAATCGTAATTAATAAGAACAGACTACAAACTGGCGCGAAACGTCTCATTCAGTTATTTGAGTATAGCGCGTCGGGGAGGGTTCAAAAGTCTCGGTGCCCTCCCTAGGGCACGATATGAGTCGACCTACATAAGCTACCGGGATGCCCTGGCAGTCGTGTATTTCGCCAGAGCTTCTGCCAATTCTGCTTACCAAAGTCAGGTTCCAGCGCATTCCGGGATCATCTAAACTGATGGGACTGTGCGCACGTTTTTCGGATTCGTTCTGGTTGCGGCGCTGGCATTTGCTGGCTGGCTGGCGTGGGCTGTGCTTACCCCGGTTCAACCGCAAGCCCAAACATTTGTGATGTTGCATCCAGGATATTCGACCCGGCGGATTGCCACCGAACTGAAATCCTCTGGAGTGATTCGCAGCGAGCAGGCCTTCGTTCTGTGGCGCTATATCAGTCATCGGCGATCGCTGAAAGCCGGCGAATATCTTTTCGAGCAACCCGCGAATATCATCGATGTGCAAAAACGTCTGCGGCGCGGCGATGTTTATTTCCATATTGTCGTTGTTCCGGAAGGCTTCACGATGTTCGACATCGCTCATGCGATAGAAGCCGGAGGGCTCGGCCCGGCGCAGGACTTTCTGAAGGTTGCGCAAACCGATACGACGCTCATTTCCGATATCGCGCCGAACGCGACTTCTCTCGAAGGTTTCCTGTTTCCGGATACGTATCAGTTCAGCCGCATGATGACGATGGAGGAAATGGCGGCGGCGATGGTCAAACGGTTCCGCGCCGTGATGCAGCAAATCGGATTGGCTTCCACGCCGGCCGAGCCTCTCGAGCTCACGGTTACCATGGCTTCGATCATCGAGAAAGAAACATCAGTTCAGGACGAGCGGCCGCTTGTTGCCAGCGTCTACTACAACCGTCTGGAAAAAAAAATCGCTCTGGATGCCGATCCGAGCGTGATCTATGCAGAACTTCTGGCCGGCAAATACACTGGCACCCTTCACCACGATGACATGCGCTTTGAGTCGCCATACAACACGTACACTCATGTGGGACTTCCGCCGGGGCCAATCGGCAATCCCGGAAGGAGCTCCCTCGAAGCCGCCATGCACCCCGCGCAAAGTGACTATTATTATTTCGTAGCCGACGCTCAGGGGCACCATCGCTTCGCCCATACTCTGGAGGAGCACGACAAGAACGTTGCCGCCTATCGCCGCGCCATGAGAGGACAGTAGTTTCCCATCAGCGTCGTCCGTCCATAAAGCTCTGCAAAATCAAAACGGCGGCCATCCGGTCGACCGCTTTGGCGCGCTTCCCGATCGACATTTCAGTTTCTCGAAGCAGCCGGTTCGCTTCCGCCGAAGTCAGCCGCTCGTCCCATAAGTGCACCGGCAAGCTGAATCTCTTGCGCAAATCGCTTGCGAATGCCTGCATCTTTTCGGACTGCGTTCCTTCCGCGCCGCTCATGCGGAGAGGCAGCCCGACCACAATCTCACTAATCTCATATTTTCGGACTACCTGTTCCAGGGCCTGCAAATCCCACCGCTTGTTGCGGCGCTCGAGGGTTTCGAGACCCTGGGCGGTGATTCCTAACGGGTCCGAAACCGCAATCCCGATCCGGCGCGACCCCACGTCGAGCCCCAGGAGCCTTGGGCTTGAAACAGATGACACGCTGTCTTTGATTTTGTTGTTATCCTTGTTCTGGTTGGGCTCTTGAGCGCTCACATGGCGATTATAGTTATCGTTTCCAATTCCCGCTGTCGCCGCAGACGTGGATAAGCTTTTCGTTTAGAACAGCTTACAAAGAGGCCGGATATTGCTGGTTCCATCCGGCCAAACCCGGCCCGGCTTCTTGCTTTTCGCCCTATTTGGGAATAGTCTAATGGTAGTAGTGGCTGTGCTTCTCCCCACTAGCCGTTTCCTTCCCGGGTGTACTTATGAGCGGTGCAGACCTGAATTTCCACATCGGCGACAAAGTCGTCTATCCCAACCACGGGGTCGCCGTAATCGAGCAGATCAGCAGCCGTTCGATTGGCGCATCGGTTGAAAAGTTCTATTTGCTCAATATCAAGTCCAGCAGCCTGAAGGTGATGGTGCCCTGCAGCAATGTGGGGAGCGTGGGCATTCGCCGGGTAGTGCGGAACGGCGAGGTACAGAAAATCCTCGATTTTCTGTCGGTCTCCGACCACTTGAGCACATCCGACTGGAAGGACCGCTTCAAAGAGAATTCCGACCGCATGCGCACTGGTTCGCTAATCGAGGTTGCCGGAGTACTCAAGAGTCTGATCGCTCTTCATCAGTCCAAGCCGCTTTCCTTCCGGGAAAAGAAGATGCTGGAGCGTGCCCGGTACTTGCTGGTCAGCGAGATTGCCATGTCGCGAAACTGCGAAGAAACCAAGATTGAAGAGATGCTCGCCCTAGCGCTCGCCAAGTGCAACCTCCGCCTGCCCGAAGTCTCCGAGTTCGAGGCCTAAGTTCCCTGCTTGGGAAGGCTGCCGTCCTTTTGGCCCACTCTGCCTCCTAACGCCAAGACCGCCACGGGTTTATAATCTCAAAAGTCTGGGCAAGCAGGCCTGTTTACAATGACCGACCAACTTAGAAAGAAATTGCAGGAAGAAATTGACGCGCTTGAGCGCGAGCTGGTTTACGACCTTCCCAAGGAAATCAAGCGCGCCGCCGCTCTCGGCGATCTCAGCGAGAACGCCGAGTATCACATGGCGAAGCAGCGCCAGGAGTTCGTCAAGGCCCGTTTCCGCCAGCTAGGAAAGCGGCTCGCCGACTTGTCCCTGACCAACATGAACAACATCCCTAAGGACAAGGTTGGCCTGGGTTCTACGGTTAAGGTGTACGACAGCACCAAGAACGAGAAAGTGGAATACAAACTGGTCACCAGCGAAGAATCGGACGTCGCCAACGGCAAAATCTCGACAACGTCTCCCATCGGGCGGGCGCTTTTGAACAAGAAAGTCGGTGATGAAGCTACCGTCATCACCCCCAACGGGAAGCGGGAACTAGAGATCCTGAGCCTCACTACCATTCACGATGAGGCTGAAGCAGAAAGAGCAGGCGACTGATGTCGGCTTCGCCGCTGCCCTCGGAGAGCGTATCCACGGATTGTCAACCCGAGCCAACGGAGCCCCTTGTGTCGCGGGCGGCTTCCGGAGAAGGGCTAATGGAGTTGGCATCAGCCGGAAAAGTCTCGTCCAACGGACCGGCGGCGCAAGCACAGTCTAACCTTTCATGGACAAGCGCTTTCGGCCGCGCCTGCGGCGTGCTGCTCGATACGATCGTCAGGTGGCTTGCGCTCTCCCGCATCAACCCCAATGTTCTCACCTTTATGGGACTGGTGGTGAACACCTGGGCGGCGATCCTTTTCGGCTCGGCAACCGCCGCGACGCAACGTCGGCTGTTTTTTTATGCTGGGCTGGTCATCATCTTTTCGGGTTTTTTTGACCTTGTCGATGGACAGGTCGCACGTGCCACCAACCGCGTGACTCGCTTCGGCGCCTTTTTCGATTCTGTGGTCGACCGCTACTCAGATGCCTCCCAGTTCCTCGGCCTGCTCGTCTTCTTCGCCCGCGGCGACCGATTCTTTTACGTGGTGCTTACCGCCTTTGTAATGGTTAGCGCCATCATGGTCAGCTACACTCGTGCACGCGCCGAATCGCTGATCGGCTCCTGTCGCGTCGGTTTCATGGAGCGCCCGGAGCGCCTGGTGCTGGTGATTCTCGGCGCGCTATTCAACCGGATGGCGCCGGTCCTTTGGGTGATCGCGCTGCTCTCCACGCTGACAGTGATTCACCGCATGCGTTACACCTGGACGCGAACCCAGGACCCGCCGTCGCCGGCAAGAACCGGGCGCGCAGGGTAGACAAAGCACGAGTCGCCAATTCTATTTGCCGCTTTGCGGGTTGGATGCGAAAATAGCTCGCTTATTCCAGCGTGAGGATGTGACCCGGAGGCGGAATCGGCTTATGGACGAGTCTCGCTCAAAGCAAACGCAGGCGCAACAGCAGATCAAAGCCGGCATCCAGAATGCTTTGGATCTGGCATCCCGCTGCCGCTCCGCTGAGACTAGCGAGAATTACGAGTTCCTCGAAGAACAGCTGGATCGAGGCGCAGGCGCGCCAGGCTCTGCCGTCAATGTTGGATCTCGAAGCGCTACTTGAGAAACTCGATGCGCGCCAATCACTCACTCCGTCAGACCTCAAAACATTGGAATTATTGATTGTCGGAGACGCTGAATCTTATCTCAAGTATGAATCGGAACTCGCGGAGTGGAAGGCTCAGCTGGCACGCGTGCTCGACCAGATTGGAAGACTCGGGAAATCAGATCTCGACCTGGACGGCATAATGCAACTCCGGGCGCTGTGCCGCGAAGCTCACGAGTCGCTCTCTGACTTGATTTTTTACTTCGATGCCCAGGAGCGCACCGCTAAATTCAAAGCGTCTACCGCAGGTCCAATCGATGCCGAGGGCTATCTCTTCCTTGCGCGAATCGTTCGCGACATGCTGCGGTCCGACCGGATGTAACCACCTGCTATTCTAAATCCGTCACACTATTCACACTGGGGATAGATATTTGCTCACCAATCCCGTTCTCGTGGTTCACGGCGGAGCCTGGGCCATGCCCGATGACATGGTGGAAGCCCACATTCGTGGCGTTC
Source organism: Candidatus Sulfotelmatobacter sp. (assembly GCA_030044775.1). Lineage (GTDB taxonomy): Bacteria > Acidobacteriota > Terriglobia > Terriglobales > Acidobacteriaceae > Sulfotelmatobacter. Next base: position 9,142 of record JASICF010000040.1, read on the forward strand.
GCAAGGCCGTCGCAGCAGGGTGGACCGTGCTCGAGCGCGGGGGCTCTTCGGTGGATGCGGTCGAAGAAGCGATCGTCATGATGGAAGATGACGATACGTTCGACGCCGGCCGTGGCAGTTTCCTCAACCGCGAGGGCAGGGTACAGCTCGACGCTCTCATCATGGACGGCGCCACCCTCCGTGCCGGAGGTGTTGGGTGCGTTGAGCGCCTGCGCAATCCCGTGCGCGCCGCACGCAAGATTCTGAGCGAAAGCCCGCATGTGTATTTCGTGGCTGAAGGCGCCGAGCGTTTCGCCGCCGAGCATGGGATCGATTTATGCCAAAACGAAGATCTGGTGATCCCCCGCGAGATCGAAAATCTGCGAAGATTTCAAGCCGAAGCCTCGCGGCACGATTCGGTGAAAGATGGCAACTATCTCTTCACCCCCGAAATGACGCACGATACGGTCGGCGCCGTGGCTCTCGATCGCGATGGCAACATCGCGGCCGCCACATCTACAGGGGGGACGCTAAACAAGGCTCCGGGTCGCCTGGGCGACTCCTCGCTCATCGGCTGCGGCTGCTACGCGGATAATCAGAGCGCCGCCGTCTCCACTACCGGATGGGGCGAACCCATCATGAAGCTGGTTCTCGCGAAATGGACTGCCGACCGTGTTGCTGCCGGCAACTTGCCGGATTGGGCGGCTCGCGAGGCAATGAACTACCTCGAACAACGGTTAAACGGTCATGGCGGCATCATCGTACTGAATGCACAAGGCCAGTTCGGCATCGCCCACAATACCCCTCGTATGGCCTGGGCGATCAAAACCAAGAGTATCGAAGAGGCCGGCGTGGAACGGGATTAGGTGAGCGGCCGGAAGTTGACGAAAAGCGGCAAAGTTGAATTTCCTGACTGTTCTGTTACGAAATCCGGACAGGTCCCCACGCGTATCTGAAAAGCAACCCTCCGATCAGGACGGGGATTGGTATGAGCAAAAGCGGACCTCAGGCAATGTTTACGCAGTGCGAAACTTGTTCGGAATTCGTAACAAACAATGCGCACGGCAAAAAAATTGCTCAAATGATGTACGAGAGGGCTTGTCCCTGCTATGATTGCGGGCACTTCTCCCTGGAGGGGGTGCCCATGCTCCCAGCTGGTAAAAGCCTTCGTGCCCTGCGCGAGAAACTCGGGCTGACCATGCGCGACGTCGAGATGTCGAGCGCTCGCATGGCCGAGAAGTATCGCAACGAAGAATTCTCCATTCCTCCCAGCCGCTTGTCAGATATCGAGACCAAGAATGTTTTGCCCAGCATCTTTCGCCTCTATACATTGTCGGTGATTTACCGCCGCGACATGCGGGAACTGCTGGCCTGGTATGGGGTCGACATGAACAACATGGCAGCCGACCTGGGCATGATCTCCCCGCCCAAATCGCATATTTCGGAAACGCTGGCCGGAATGTCGGCGGTGCAGATGCCGGTGCGCATGGATCCGGCATTTGATCAACAGCGCACCGCTAACCTCGGCCGCATGGTCGAGCAATGGGGGTTGGTACCTTTGTCGTACCTGGCGCAGTTTGCGCACAGCGACTTCACCTATGGCTATATCGGCAATCAGGATTTCACCATGTACCCGATTCTGCCGCCCGGCAGCTTCATTCAAGTCGATGAAGCCAAAAACAAAGTGGTAGAAGGTTTATGGCGCTGCGAATACGAACGGCCGATTTACTTCGTCGAGACTCGCGACGGGCATACCTGCTGCTGGTGCAGCATGCGCCGAGATGACCTGGTTCTGCAGCCGCATCCTTTATCGCCGGTTCCGATTCGGGTATTGCGCCATCCGCAGGAAGCGGAAATTATCGGCCAGGTAGTAGGCGTCGCTATGAAGTTGACGGAGTGGCACGCTTTTGGTTCTTCTTCAGGCTCGAAAGTGCAACCAGCACTGAATTAAGGTGACGGGCCGACGCTCTGTCCTGCGCAGAGGGAAGCAGTTCGCCGAACTGCGCGCGCATCCCTTCGACGTAAGCCTCTTCGCTCTTATCGCTGTCTCGGCTCGACTCCCGCAAATCTTCGGCTAGTTCTGCAATCGGAGTGCGCAACACCGTCGACAACACTTCGGTATGAGCCGTTTTGAGCGCGCGCTGCGAGGATTCTTCGCCATGCACCATCGACAATCCCCAGTGCCGATATCCGCCCTCGCCAGTGCGCAGAGATCCCAGATAGGCCAACTTAGCCAATAGCCCGGAAACCGCAGCCAGCGTGCTTTCCCGAAGGTCCTGTAAAGCAGATTTGAGCGTCATTCCCGTTTACGAATTCCGAACAAATAACGTTACAAAAGTAATGTTTTCTCCTCGTCCGGCACATGAAAGTATCACGGTTCAATTTTCCAAACAAGGAGAAAACAATCGTGAAACGCATGTTACTAGTGATTGCTGCGGCCGTTATGTTCTTAAGCACCTTAGCGCTTCCCACAGTGGCAAATGCCGATAACGGCACGGGCGGATGCGGCACAACCGTATGCAAGCCCTAGTCTGATTTGCGCTGGACAGGCTTTACGAAAAACGAACAAGATTCGACGTGATTTGCTATCCGAAGCATAGTCGCGGTAAAGTACAAAGCCGCCACTATGCTTCATGCTCATTCATTACTGTGGCACTATCTCTGGCTGGCGCCTGACATTCTGCAAGTAGCGCTAGCGGTTCTTCTCTTCCGCCGCGGGTTTCACAAAGCGTACCCCGTATTCTTCACTTATCTCATCTATGAAGCGATTGAGACCTTCACACTCTACGCGATGGACGTTCTCCCTCGGGTTAGCGCGGAGTCCTATTGGCGGGTCTTCTGGGTCAGTTTGATCCTTGGAGGCCTTGTAAAGTTCGCTGTCATTGGAGAGTTGCTGCGCCACCTGACCTGTTCCAGGCCTGCCTTAGCCAAGGCTGGCGATTTGACGTTTGCCTGTGTTGGGGTGGGTCTAACCTTCCTTGCTGTCCTGATAGCAGCGTACACCGTTCCCCATAATCCTCACTGGCTGGTTGCGGGCGCCCTTTTGTTCTTGCAGGCGACATATATAGTGCAGTGCGGATTGGTGCTCTTCGTCTTTATATTTGCGGCTTACTTTAGATTAACGTGGGATAGATCCACCTTTGGCATTGCCCTGGCCTTTGCAATCGTATTTTGTCAGCATCTAGCCAGTCGCGCCGTGGAAGTATCGCTTGCCTTGCCAGACAACGGTGTAATTTTCGATTTTCTGAACATGGCAACCTACCATATTTGCGTACTGATGTGGTGTTACTACCTCCTTGTTCCACAAAAGAAAGCCGCAATTTCTGCGAGCGCCTTGCCGGAAAATAATCTTGCAGTCTGGAACCGGGAACTGGAGCGTCTACTGCAAAAATGAATCTCGCTATTTTTGTCGTCATCATTGCGGCTGTAATGCTGGGCGTGATTTTGCTCCTATCGGTCAAGCAGGCCCGCCGGAGCAGGCCAAGGGCAGGCTTGATCGGAGCGATTCATCCGATTGACGTGGAAGCGTTTCGTAACCTCACTAGTCCCGGCGAAGACGAATACTTACGGCGGAGCCTTACCTCGCGCCAGTTCCGAAGAGTGCGTCGTGAACGGTTACGTGCTATGGCTGCCTATGTTCATGTAGTCGCCGATAACGCCGGAGTGCTCGTGGGCTTGGGCGAGGCGGCACTTGCAGGCGGAGACGCGAGACTGGCCGATCCGGCTCGAGCCTTAGTGAATGACGCTCTCCTGCTGCGCCGCAATGCCACTGTAGCGATGGCAAGAATCTATATCGCTCTGGCGTGGCCGAACTCCGGATTTGCAGCTATTCGTGTGGCCGATCGGTACGAACAATTAAGCGGCACGGCCATGCTGCTCGGCCGCTTGCAGAATCCTGCCGCGCCGGTTCGTCTTTCCGCCATACGTTGACCGGGCGACTTAACTCAGACGATCGCATTCACACCCTCCGACAATGAAGTCGCCCAGTTGGTGGGACTGACCGCAGTCCGGATGACTGAAGGATTACCCCCTTCAATTCAGCCTTGTTTTGAGCTGCCGCACTGGTGTAAAAACCAGCGGGGCGTACCCATCCCATTTCGAATCAATTCCGCGAACCGTCGAGTTGGTTCCGCCGCTGGAGTGAACGGCGCCCAGGGAGACTCTCATGATCCTCGGATCAACCATTCGCACCCTTAGAACCCTCGCCGTCTTTTTACCTGTCACCCTTGCTTGCAGCATCGCATTCGCTCAAGGCGGCGCATCCACCGGCGATCTGCACATCACGGTGAAAGATCCCAAGGGCAGCTTTGTGGCGAATGCCACCGTCGTCGCCAGCGATGTCGCCAAGGGCCTCGTGCGCAGCGCAACCGGCGACAATCAGGGCGGCTACAGCGTGCGCCAGTTACCTCCGGGAACTTATATGGTGACGGCAGAGGCTCCTGGCTTCGATAAGGCTCAAGCCAACGACGTCAGCATCACGGTTGGAGGATTGGTGGAGCTGCCTATCACTTTGGCGCTGGCCACCGGGAAGGTGACTGTGGAGGTTTCGTCGCAAGCGGATTTGATCGAGACCTCTCGCACCTCGACGACTGACACCATCGGCGAACGCCGCATCGATAATCTTCCCATCAACGGGCGCAACTATATCAATTTCACATTGACCGACTCCCAGGTCAATCGCGATAACGCGCCGGAGACGGGAGCTGCTCCTACCTCCGGCCTGAACATGAGCGGCCAGCGCGCCCGAGCCAACCTGGTGAATGTCGATGGCGCGGATGCGACCGACAACGGCGTAAATGGAGTTCGCTCCACAGTTTCGCAGGAAGACGTACAGGAATTTCAGATCATCACCAACAATTACGCGCCGGAATATGGCCGCGCCGCCGGAGGCGTAGTCAACATTATCACCCGCTCCGGCTCGAACGATTTTCACGGCGACGTGTTCGGCTTTCTGCGCGACCGCTCCTTTCAGGCAGTAAACCCATTCAGCACGGTTCCTAACCCAGCCTATACGCGCGTGCAGGCAGGAGCAGCCTTCGGCGGGCCGATCAAAAAGGACAAAACCTATTATTTCTTTTCTTACGAAATAACCCGGCGGCACGAGACCGGCTTCTCGGATATTGGGGCGGATAACTTCGGGCTGGTTCCGTTCAATACCGCTCAGGTTGGCCTGCCGTTTGGTACTCTTCAGCTCACTCCAGACCAGGTTAGTTTCCTGACCGACCCAGCCACGCTCGCCGCCGAGGCGAATCCCGCCTTCCTGAAAGGAGTTGAACAATACGCAATTCTCGCGGGCGCATCTTCGGGGCAGGCAGTTCAAGGCGTATGGCCCACCGGGATGGTGCAGGCCCTCACCGGCGGTCTCTTATCAACATTCGCTGGCTTCCCAACCAGTTGCACTCCTCCCGGCCCATGTGCGCCTGTTCCCGCGTCCTATCAGACACTCAACTCGCAGATCGGCAATTTCCCTGTCTTTGAAGGTACGAGTCTTTATTCATTCCGTATCGATCACAACTTCAACGTCAATAATCGCCTGATGCTGCGAACCAACGTAAGCCCGAGCACGATTACCGGAATTGAAGTGAGCGGCCAAGACCAACCCTTCGGACAGAACGCTTACTCTCGGACTTCCGAACAGACCTACCGCGATGTTGCCGGAGTTGCGCAAGACACCTGGACCGTTGGCAGCAACAAAGTCAATGAATTCCGTTTTCAATATGCCCGCCGTGGCTTGTCCTACTTTTACAACACGGCAATTCCCGGCGGTTCCGATCCGGCGGTCAATATTCCCGGCTACGGTTATTTCGGCCGCGAGCCTTATTCCTACATCCAGCGCGTCGAGCAGCGTTATCAATTCACCGATAATTTTTCATGGACACTGGGCAGGCACAGCACGAAGTTCGGCGTCGATTTCAACTACATCAATACGACGGCAACTTTCACCGTGAACTATGGCGGCGTTTACGATTTCGGTGCGCAAACATCGGCCGATCTCGGTTTCGTCTCTCCGGTTCCGAATGATCCATTCCCGAGCCTTTCACCCGTGCAAGCCTACGGCGCGGGACTGCCGGAGGATTTTATTCAAGGTATCGGCAACCCGCACGACTCGTTCCCCAATAAGCCGCTGGGAGCATTCTGGCAGGATTCGTGGCGCATTCGTCCCAACCTGACCTTCAACTACGGGCTTCGTTACGATATCGAGTTCCCGCCGCAGTTCAAACCGGTCACGCCGCTGGCGCAAGCTGGATATAACTTCCTGGGTCTGCAGAAGGGCATTCAGACGGACACCAATAACGTTCAGCCGCGTCTCGGCCTCGCGTGGGATCCAAAAGGCGACGGCAAGACGGTTCTTCGTGCGTCGTACGGGATGTTTTACGATCATCCGCTGCTGGGCCTTTACTTCCTGGGAGATGCCTCCGATGGCTCAACCAGCGGACAGTTAGTCTTCGCAGGCACGGGAGGTTGCTCCGGCGCCGGCAACCCAGCCAATCTCAACGCGATTCCCATTTTTCAGGGACTACCCATCAACGTTGCGGGCTCGCCCTGTTCGGCATCCGCCAGCAGCGCGACCCTGGCCGCGCTCGGCTACGAGGCGAACCAGCAACAGTTCAATGCCTTTCAGCCAAATTCAGTTTTCCTGAATCAGAATTATCTGAGCCCCTCCACGTTCATGCCACTGGCGTTTCAACCTTTCGGTTATCCGCAATCGAAGAATTTCGTTTACGCCTACGCGCAGCAGGGAAACTTCAGCGTCGAGCGTGATCTCGGCGGCGGCTACGCTCTCGATCTTGCCTACAACTTCAATGGCGGGCGTCATCTCAACCGTCCCATCAATTCCAACGCGATTCGCGGCGATCTGATGATCGACAACCTGCTGGTTGCGCAAGCGGCCGCCGTGGCGTCGGGGATTGGGCCGACGAACCCAAACTATCCGACCAGTCCGTTCACGGTGGGAACGTCAACCGCGTTTGCGCCTTGCGGCGTGCTTCCCAATGGCAAGGCTTATGTGCCATCGTCGCTGATGGGGTTCTTCCGCCCCAGCGGGTTGAATCCTTCCATCGCGATCGCGCTTGAGGAGAGCGGCGCGGCCGGCTGCGTCACCATCGCGCAGGGTATCCTGCAGGGCCTCGCGAGCCAGGGCTTCAACACCGCGTGTAATCCGGCGACGCTTGCCGGCTGCATTCCCTTCAGCGACATGGACGCCAACTACTCGACTGGCACCTCTGATTACAATGGTTTTAGCGCCAATCTACGCAAGCGCTTCAATCGCAACTTTGAATTTCTCGCTTCTTACACGTGGTCCCACGCCATCGACGACTCGACCGACCTGGAGGCGACGCTCACGCCGCAAGACAGCTATTATCCTGACCGCGATCGCTCGACCTCGCTGTTCGATCAGCGGCACCGGTTCGTCTTTAGTGGCGTTTATCAGCTCGGCAAGGTGGGCCGAGGCACGTCCGGAGCGATCTTCAGCAACTGGACATTCGCTCCCCTTATTGAGTTCGGCTCCGGAAGGCCCTTTAACATCATCACCGGCAACGACGACAATCTGCAGTTGTCATCCCTCACCGGCCGCCCGAATACAGTTGTGAATCCCGCGTGCACGGCGCTCGGATATCCGGCCGTTCCTTCAAAGTTTTCCCCGACCGGAGTGTTTCAGGAGCCTTGCCCTGCGGAGTTCAATGGCACGCTGTCTTCGCTCGATGGAACCTTGGGCCGCAATGCTGGAGTGCAACCCTGGACCGTATTCGACGACTTTCGCATCGCCAAACGCGTTTACTTTACCGAACGTTACAACATGGAACTGATCGTCGATATGTTCAACATCGCGAATCGCTACAATGTGTCGGCGGTCAGCCCGCTGTTCACGAATGCGGGACAGGCGACAGCGGCTTACGATCCGCGGCAGTTCCAGTTCGCGATGAAGTTCTACTGGTAGACGCTCTCGAGGCATTTGTCATCCTGAGCGGAGCGAAGGATCTATGCAACTCAGCCGGGGTAAGTGCATATATTTTTCGGTGTAAAGCAGCCGCGGCCCAGGGCAGCAGCGCCGGATGTTACACTTTTCCTTCACCATCCTTGGCGCTTGCCTGGAGCCGTTTCCCAAATGTCCGAAGCTCAAGCACCCTCCGCGCGCACCCGTGTGGTTCGCGAAGCCCATCGCGCTGTTTACGATCGTGAAACGGCATATCGAATTCTGGACGAGGGATTTCTCTGCCACGTTGGTTTCACCGCCGACGGCCAGCCATTCGTCATTCCCACCTTGTACGGACGCAGTGATGACAACCTGTTGATTCACGGTTCGGCCGCCAGCCGGATGCTGAAGAACATGAAAGAAGGCTTGCCGGTTTGCTTGACCGTCACTCTGGTCGATGGCTTTGTGCTGGCACGTTCCATTTTCAATCAATCGATGAATTACCGTTCGGTAGTGGTTCTAGGCAAGGCAATGCTGGTGGACGATCCGGCACAAAAGCTGGAAGCGTTGCAACTGCTTTCCGAGCACATTATTCCTGGCCGCTGGGCCGACGTGCGTCAGCCGAATGAGCGCGAGCTCAAACAGACTTCTGTACTGCGTCTTCCGATCGAAGAGTTCTCCTGTAAAGTCCGCACGGGCCCGGCCATCGACGACGAAGAAGACTACTCATTCCAGACCTGGGCGGGGGTGTTGCCACTGGAGATGAAAACCGGCGAACTCATCCCCGATGAAAGGCTTCTGCAAGGACAGAAGATACCCGAATACATGCGGAATTATTCGAGAAAGCACCAAGCAGAGGGCTAGTTAGGAATACGAAGTAGCTGGAAAAAAGACGTTACCGGCGCAACCCAAGATAACCAGGCGCTCCGGAGTCACGGTATCAGCAGCAGTTTTCCCGTCGTCTTACGCCCCTCGAGATCGCGATGTGCCCTTTGCGCCTCAACCAAGGGATAGGTATGTTCGATGCGAAGCTTGAGTTTTCCACTTGCCAGCATTCCGAACACTGCCTCGGATCGGGCAACCAACTCCTCGCGGCTGGCGGTGTAAACAACCAGGGTAGGCCGGGTTAGATAGAGAGATCCTTTTTGGGAAAGAACAATTGGATCGAAAGGTGGCACCGCGCCGCTCGATCCTCCGAACAGCACCATCATTCCCCGTGGCCGCAGAACGTTAAAGCCTTTCTCGAATGTGGTTTTGCCCACCGAGTCGTAGACCACATGCACTCCGCTGCCTCCGGTGAGCCGCTTCGTCTCGCTCTCGAAATCGGTTTGCGTGTAGAGGATGACCTCGTCCGCGCCTGCCGCACGTGCCAGCTGGGCTTTCTCTTCAGTGGAGACGGTGCCGATCACGCGCGCGCCAATGTTATGCGCCATCTGCACCAGTAGAAGTCCCACGCCGCCGGCTGCCGCATGAACCAACGCCGTGTCACCTGCCTTCAAGGGATATGTGCTGTAAGACAAATATTGCGCGGTCATACCCTGTAGCATCGCGGCCGCAGCCTGCCGATCGGTAACTCCGCCGGGAATCGCGACCAGCCGGTCCGACGGAACCGCGGCATACTCCGCATAGGCTCCAAGCTGTCCGCACCAGGCGACCCGGTCTTCCACCCTGACTGACTTAACCTCTGTGCCGATGGCTACCACCACCCCAGCGGCCTCCTGACCGAGAACAAACGGTGGTGTCGCTTTGTAACGTCCCTCACGGTAGTACACATCGATGAAGTTCACTCCCGCAGCGGCCACCTTCACGACCGCTTCGTTCGCCTTCGGTTGCGGGACCGGCAAGTCCACCATTTCCATTGCTTCCGGCCCGCCCACTTGCTTGACTTGAATGGCTTTCATGTCTCGCTTGGATTCGGTTCTTCAGTCGAAGGATTCTTAAGAGCGCGGTGGGAGTTTGCATCGGCGCCCCGACCACTGGTAGACCTGCGCGGAGCATGCCGCTCTGCTACACTGTCGCGTTTACAAAAGTGAGGCCCTTGCGTCATGGCTGAGAAGAAACCCCAAACTTTCGCCAATCACACCCGCCTGGATCCGCCTTTTCACTTCTTCGTACTCCCCGTATTCGGGCTGACCGCCGTCGCGGCGACAATTCATTTCATCTGGCGGCCAAGCTGGCATTCCGCAGCTTTCTTTGTCATCTCCGTTGCTGCCGCAACCGCCGTGGTAAAAACCCGCATGTACGCTCTTCGGGTGCAGGATCGCGTGATTCGGCTTGAGGAACGTCTTCGGCTTTCCATGCTGTTGCCCGAAAGTCAGCGTGGCAGAATTTCCGAGTTGACAGAGGAACAACTGGTTGCCCTCCGTTTTTCCTCCGATGGCGAACTGCCCCGATTGGTCGAGCGCGCTCTTTCCGAGAAGCTTTCACGGGCCGACATCAAGAAGGCCATTCAGGTCTGGCGTCCCGATTACTGGCGAGTTTGAGCACCGGCTTTTGGGCGATCCAGCACGGTTGAGCGCCGGATCTGTTTGAAACCTTTAGGCCTTGTTTTGCCGTCTGAATGCAGGTAACCGGCTGTTTCGATATCGAAAGTAACCTGAACAGAACTTCTCGGCGGTTGACCTGATGCCGATCGCAGCGTACGATTTTTGGATACAATTCATCTCATTGTAATCACAGGGAGTAGTGCGTATCTCGTAGATAAGTATGCAAGTTGGAAATCTTCAGATGCGGATTGCGATGCTTGCCGCAGCAGTATTGGCAGGCTCGTCGTGCTCCGCGAAAAAGCCGGTTGTGGTTGCGAAAACGGCAACCGCTCCACCGGCGATTACCGCCAGCCCGGCAAATCAGGCCGTGTCTGAAAAACAGGCTGAAGTCCCGGCGAGCCAGCCGCCTTCCCCGCAACCGAACCCCGCGCAACCCCAATCCGCTATTTCAAAACCCGACCCGGCATCTGCAACTACTGCTCCCGTCCCCGATCCGGTCGCCGATCTAATCACCAAGGTGGAAAAGGAGTATCAGGCAGGAATGGATGCCTTTCAAGCTGGCCAGACAGATACAGCCAAGCAGCACTTCGATACCGCCTGCAACGCGCTGCTTGACAGTAAACTCGACATCCGGTCCGACAATCGGCTGGAACAGGAGTTCGAGCGCATTGTCACCGGTATCGACAAGTTGAATCTCGGCGACTTAGCCGACTCGGATACGCAGAAATCGGAACCCGCGCCGATTGATGAAACCAATGGGATTACCCCCTCCGCTGACGCAAAGACAAAGGCAAAAGCTCAGGCTGAGATCAGGGCGACGCACTCAGATCTGCCGCTCATGATGACCGATCAGGTGGCGGGCTATATCAGCTACTTTTCGACTCATGGCCGCGGAACCTTCGAGCGCGCGTACGCGCGCTCCGGCCGCTATCACGACATGATGGTTTCAATTCTCAAGGAAGAGGGTGTTCCGCAGGATTTGATCTATCTGGCTCAAGCCGAGTCGGGATTTCATCCGCTGGCTGTCTCCCGTGTTGGCGCTCGAGGCATCTGGCAGTTTATGGCAAGCCGAGCCCGTGGCTACGGCCTGCAACACAACATGTGGGTCGATGATCGCCAGGATCCCGAGAAATCCACACGCGCCGCAGCCCGGCATCTCCGCGACCTCTATGCGCAGTTCGGCGATTGGTATCTGGCCATGGCCGCCTATAATTCCGGTCCTGGAACCGTGCAGGCTGCGGTAAAGCGCACCGGATACGCCGATTTTTGGGAACTCTATAACCGCAATGTTCTACCCCGAGAAACGCGCAACTATGTTCCTATCATCCTGGCCGTCACCATCATGGCGAAGAATCCGTCCCAGTACGGCTTTGATGACGTTTCTATGGATGATCCGGCGGCGTACGACAAGGTGGAAATCGATTATCCAGTGAGCTTGCGCCTGGTGGCCGAGTGCGTGGATTCAACGACTGACGAATTGCAGGATTTGAATCCCAGCTTGCTGCGTTTAAGCACCCCACGCCAGGGCAAATTCGAGTTGCACCTGCCGGCCGGAACCAGGGATGAGTATCAAACAGCCATCGCCTCCATCCCATCCGACATGCGCTTGTGGTGGCGTTATCACAAGGTTGAGCCAGGTGACACGGTCGCCTCTGTCGCTCACTATTACCAGGTAACCGCAAAGGCGATCGAAGCCGCGAATCGTCTCGACAGCGCAGACCTCGACCAGGACACGCACCTGATTATTCCCATCGCGCCGAGTAAACACCCTGTCGACACCGCGACTTATGCGCGCCGCATTACCCGCTATCACGTCCGTCGCGGCGACACGGTCGAGACCGTTGCAGAGAACTTTGGAGTTTCTCCAAAAATGCTTCGCCGCTGGAATGGCCTTCACAGTGACAGCCTGCAAGGGCGCAGGGTCCTGGCTTTACATCTTCCGGTATCGCCAGGCAGCGAAAGAACTTTGAGCGCCTCGAGCACTTCGACGGCTCATCGCCGGACGGCCGAGGTAGCCAGCAACAAGGTTCCCGCGGCCCCAGATCAAGAATCGAACACGGAGGATCCTTCTGAGGGTGCGGCCGTTCTTCGCCATACTGTGCGGTCCGGCGAAACTCTTTACTCGATTGCCAACGCCTACAAGACTACCGTGGCAGCCCTGAAGCGAAGCAATGGCAACGTTGCAACCCTTCGTCCCGGAATGATCTTGATCGTCCAGCCCGCCCACTAAGCTCGTTTCGCTTTCGAACCGGGTCCAACAGCGCTCCCAAAATGAAATCGATCGGAACTTTCAAGCCTTCGGAGTAGGTCGCGATCCGCCGAAAGTGCGATAGAATCCTCGCGCTGTCTTCCAATCAGCTAACGGACCTGGGAAACATTAAGGAGGATTCATGCGTTTCCGCACCTGGCTTGTTCTGCTCATCGGGGTTGCATCGTTGGCGGCCCTCGGCCCGCTTCCCGTTTCTGCTCAGGACGGAGCCGCAACGTTCAAAACCAAGTGCTCGGCTTGCCACGGTGCCGAGGGTCAGGGCAAAATTGGCCCCGCCCTGAAAGGGACCAGCCTTAGCGCCGACGATATCGCAAATCTACTCACCAAGGGAGACGACGCGAAGAAACCGCCCCATAAGAAAGCCCTGAACGGCGTCTCGGATGGAGACGCGAAGGCGATTGCCGAATTTGTAAAGACGCTCAAATAGCGCATAGGCGAATGCCTGAAACCGGAGGAACCAATCACTGTGTTCGCCAGTTCTTGAAGTCTGCAGCCCAGTTTGACCTGCCGATTCGTCGAATTCCCTCTTTCCTATCGAATCCTCTTCCCTTCCATGGCCTCGTGTGTGATAACAGGATAGGCAGACTTGTGCGATTATGGGCCTTGCAGCCTGCACCAATCGTCGTGCTATAATCGCGCGCCGTTCGAGCATGAAGTTTTCGGCCTTTTAACTTTTGTTTCCGGCAGCCGAGCGATCATTCTGGCGCAAGGAAGCCACTAAAGATCAGGAGGAGCAATGACGTTTTACGACCCTACTCTCTACGCACGTGATGACGAAGAAGACTTCGGCGACAGCGGCGCTTACACCGAGTCTTTGGAAGAAGATTTCGAAGAGGAAGAAGAGGAAGAAGAAGAGCCTGCGGGCAGCGAACCGGAAATGAGCGAACCGATGGCGCCTCCGCCGCCAGCGCCGCCCAAACCCGCCGCTCCGGCCGGAGGCGGAGGCGGTGCCAAAAAGCCCGCCGCCAAGAAAAAACCTGCGAAAAAGAAAACGGCTAAGAAAAAACCTGCCAAAAAGAAAGCGGCGAAAAAGAAACCGGCAAAGAAAGCAAAGAAGAAAGCTCCGGCAAAAAAGGCAAAGAAGAAAGCAAAAAAGGGCCGCCGCTAAAAGCAGCTTGGTCTCGCTGAGATTTCAGAACCGCGGATTACCGCGGTTCTTTTCTTGGAGAACCTTTCTAAAGGCTGTTTATTCAAAACCGCGTCTCCGAACTGGTTCGCGTTTGAGAAACATTGAGAGCGGAACGCTGGCATTCGACTTACTTTTTCCCTTCGACTGCGGCGCGGCATTTGCCGTATAACTCCAGCAAATGGGCGGCATACTCGTCCGGTTTGGCCGCCGAACCTGTTCCCTGAAAACCCACGCCTGAGGAGGTTGTCCGTCCGTATCCCGTGGTCATCGCCACAAATTTCATCAGATCGAGCGCGATATCTTCGTTGCGGCGCGTTCCCGCGTGCAAAGCTGGACCTTCTTCCATGAGTCCTTCTCCTGATCCGGAAATAAGAGGAAGTGCTTCTTCGTCTTCCATACTGCCATGTCCTACGCGTCGATGATATCAGGGTCGGAGGGGCGGCGTGCAGGCCGACGCAAGCTATCGTTGCTTCGATTTTCCGGGACGCCTAAGAGGAGCAATGCTCATTCGGCGGCTCGAATCACGAATGAGTCGATCAAACCGCTTCGCCCGCGTTTCTTCTTTTTTCGCGCTGATGACCCAATAAGTTGAAGTTCGCCGGTACCACGACGGTTGCGACTGAAAGAACTCCCATGCTGCGGCATTTGCGCGAAATTTCTTTTTGTATCCTGGCGGAAATTCTGCGCGCTTGCGTTGCTCGTAGGAGTAGGTCGCTGTCCGCTCGCTGGTGCGCTTTTCAAAAGCTGCCTCGCCAGATGGATGCATCATTCCCAGGGACGCAAGCTCGGTAGCACGCTTCAAGTTGATCGCGCTCCAGATGCTTCGCGATCTTCGGGGGGTGAAGCGGATCTTGTACGCTTGCTCGTCGATGCTTTTGCGGATGCCGTCGATCCAGCCGAAACAAAGTGCGCCATCCACCGCTTCTGGCCAGGTGATGCTCGGCCGGCCGGTATCGCGCTTGTAGAAGCCCACCCAAAGCTCGGTCGCATGGGCATGATGGGTTTCAAGCCATGCCCGCCACGCGGCCGGGGTTGGAAAGAATTGTGGCTTCGGCGGCATCGATAAAATTATTTCTCGCAGATTACATCAACCATAAAGCGTCGACGTCCACAATAACCTGAGTCCGCGGAATTTCTTGCGCCGTAGCGTAGGAGAGCATGGCACGCAGAGTTCGATTCAGCTTTTCCCGGCTCGCTGACTTCAAAACAAAATGGTAACGGTAGTCGCGCTTCAGCCGCATGATCGGCGCGCTCGCTGGACCGAGCACCCGCACGCCTTCATGGCGGTTCTGCTCGAACCATTTTCCTAGCGTGCCGGACCATTGCAGCGCCTCATCGAGTTTGACGCTGCGAACCAGAACATTGGCGAGCGCCGAGTAGGGCGGATAGTGCATCCAGCTGCGGAAGCGCAGTTCTTTTTCATAGAATCCGCTGAAATCGTGATGCGCAGCGTATTGCACGGCGTAGTGATCCTGAAAATAGGTCTGCAAAATCACCTTGCCTGGCGATTGACCCCGCCCTGCTCGTCCGGCAACTTGCGTCAGCAGTTGAAATGTCCGTTCGGCCGCGCGAAAGTCAGGCAGACCCAGCGCGCTGTCAGCGCCGACCACGCCGACCAGCGTCACGCCGTGAATGTCATGTCCCTTGGCAATCATCTGCGTGCCCACGACTATATCGAGTCCGCCCTCGCCGAGCGCGTTCAGGGTTCGTTCGAAATCCTCGTGTCCTCGGACGGTATCGCGATCGAGTCGCGCGATGCGTGCCTGAGGAAACATGCCATGCAGCAACTCTTCCAGCTTTTCCGATCCGGTGCCGAGAAAATATACGTACTCACTGCCGCAGTGCGCACATGCTTTCGGCACCGGCGCAACATACCCGCAATAGTGGCAAATCATCTTCTGCTCGCGTTTATGATGTGTGAGCGCGATGGCGCAATTCCGGCACTCTAATGCCTTTCCGCAGGCGCGGCACAAAACGACCGGCGAATACCCGCGCCGGTTGAGCAGGACCATCACCTGCTCTCTGCGTTCCAGCCGCTCTTTAATCTCAGCAGTCAGCTTTCGCGAGATAACTTGTTCGTGCCCAGTCTCCTGAAACTCCTGCCGCATATCGACAATCTCGACTTCAGGCAGGGGCCGCTGCTCGACGCGATCTGGCAATTCAATCAGCGCATATTTATTTTTCGTTGCATTGAAATACGACTCGAGCGATGGAGTCGCCGATCCGAGAACAACAACAGCGTTTGCCATTTTTGCTCGCATGACCGCAACGTCGCGCGCATGGTAACGCGGAGTTTCCTCCTGCTTGTAGGACGCGTCGTGTTCTTCATCGACGATGATTAGAGCAAGATCGGAAACCGGAGCAAAGACCGCCGAGCGCGTGCCGACCACAATTCGAGCCTCGCCGTTCCTGATGCGATGCCAGTGCTGCGCTCGCTCTTTGTTCGACAACGCGGAGTGGAGGATCGCGACTTCGTCGCCGAATATCTGATGCAGATCGGCAGCAACCGCCGGCGTGAGCCCGATTTCCGGAACCAGAAGAATCGCCGAGCGGCCAGCTTCGAGCACGGCACGCATTGCGGCTAGATAAACCGCAGTCTTGCCCGATCCAGTTACACCGTGCAGCAAAAGGCCGGCAAATTTTCGTGCGTCGACTCTTTCCTGTATCCGTTCCAGCGCAGACTTTTGCGCAGCATTGAACACAAAATCGAACGGCGACGGACGCGGTTTGCTGCGGGATTGCGAAGGCGCGACTGGTTCATCGATGATTTCGATCAAGCCGCGCTTTAGCAGCGTGATGAGCGTGCTCCGCGGCACATTGAGTTCGCGAATATTTGCGACCGATAATCTGCCGCCGGATGCGGCAAGAAGTTCAATAATGTTCCTCTGATTTTCGTTCAGCTTTCCCTCGGCAGATTTCAGCAGCGCGACTTTGATCGTGCGCGCCGTGTCTCGGACATCGGAAACGTCTTCCCGCACGATCCATTTCTTGCGCGTCATTCCGTCCAAAATCGAACGAGAAGCGTGGGCGTGCGAACGCAGCGCTTGCTCGATAACAACAGGGCCTTCAGTCGAATCCGCGTCTTGCATTCCGAGGTAATTCAGCACGCGAAATTCGGCAGCCTGCTCATCCGGCGTGCGCCGTGAACGTGCGGATGATCCTGACATTCCCGCGAGATGCAGCGCCATGTGGCCTTCGGCAGTGATGCGATAAGCAATAGTGTGCTTGAACTCCGCACCGAGAGGAAGCATGCTGCGAAACACTTCGCCGATCGGCGCGAGGTAGTAATCGGCAATCCATTGGCCCAAACGCAGCAACGAGTCGTCGAGAACCGGCCGCGAGTCGAGCGCGCTCAAAATATCTTTCGTTTTTACAGTGGGCGGTCGATCATGTATTTCGACTACGATGCCTGTCATCCGCTTCTGCCGAAAAGGCACAAGAACGCGTCCACCGACGACCGGTGCGGCACCGGCGGGAACGCCATAGGTGAACGCCATGTCCAGGGGCACAGGCAGAGCGACGTCGCAGAATTCAGCCATTGCGATTCGGAAATATCGGAAATAAGAGAATAGCAGCGCCGCCCGGCAAAATTGCGGGCGTGCTTATTCAGACGATTTTTTCGGCGGCACGATCCCCAGATACTTCATCACCATCTGCAAATCTTTCCAGGTCTCGCCTTTCTGTCTTGGATCGCGCAAGAGAAACGCGGGATGATACGTGACCGCCAGACGCGCGCCCGGCCAAGCGGGATCGCTGCCGGCAGGCTTGAAATCGTACCAGCGGCCGCGCAGATCGGACATGGGGGCATTGATCGCGAGCAGATTTTTCGCGGCAACCGCACCAAGCGCAACAATGGCTTTCGGCTTGACCACGGAAATCTGCCGCATGAGAAATGGCGAGCAGGTCTCGCACTCGTCGCGCTCTGGAGTTCGATTTCCCGGCGGACGGCACTTTACGACGTTGGCGATGTACACATCTTCGCGGCGCAGGCCCATGGCCTTAATCATGTTGTTGAGTAGTTGTCCGGCGCGGCCGACGAATGGCTCGCCCTGCGCGTCTTCGTCCGCACCCGGGCCCTCGCCCACAAACATTAACTCCGCGCATGGATTGCCGACGCCAAAAACAATCTGCTTGCGGCCCAGCTTGTGCAACTTGCAGCGCGTGCAGTCACCGAGATCCTCGCGAATAATCTTTAGAGCAGCTATTGGATCGTCGACGCCCTGTTGCCGCTTCGGCGTGCCGATTTCAGAAATATGCGCTGCTGCAGATGAGACGGCAGTTTTTCTTGCGGCCATTGAGGTTTGCAAATCCGAATCCAGCACTCCTTCAGACGCTGCATCCGAGGACGACGGAAGCGTCGGGTTCTGGTTTATCGGCGGCTCATCCGCGAGCAGCTCGGCAGATGCGCCACGCGGTGAGAACTCTCGCCAGTAAAAATC
>JASICF010000381.1 GCA_030044775.1 Candidatus Sulfotelmatobacter sp.
ATTCTGATGGGTGTTTGCGCGGCAACAGATTTTTTTGAAAGAGAAGATAAATGAAAAACAAGCAATATGAAAAATGACCCCAACTTCGGGGCCTCCCCCAGGCATACGAAATTGGGGTCATCTGCGCAGTGTGGTTTTCTTGACTGGACGCAACGTTAGTCCCAACCGCCAAAAATAGCAAGAGATTCCCTGCTACAGCGTTCGCTCGATGACGCTTGGTCGATGAGTGTAATCGGGATATTACGACAGTCGGACCTTCAGATAAGGTTATCGGAATCGTAAACCCTGATTCCGCTTGAGGGCTCCATGATCGGACATCGGAGGGCGTAACCGGGATGACGATTCCTCGCGGAGCCGTTTTCGATCTTCACTGCATTTGGTGGAGGACTAATTCACCGATCCGAGATAGGCCTTGTTCTCCTCGTCGTAAACGTACAGACTACCCCCGTGGAGCCATAAAAACAGCGTTAGATCCCCATCGGGGGATTCGATGGCCCCCGTAGCCGCCACGTCCGCGACATTGCCGTAGACGTTGCCAGACAAGATTTCATTCGAGGTCAGGTTCAGCGGCGCGAAAGTTCCGCTCGCGGTAGCTCCTCCGCTGGAGTTTTCTACCACGGTGAGGCTCGCGCCCTTATCGACAGTGTTGTAGACCAACGTCCCCGCATAGGTGCCGGACAATGCTGTCGCGGGTTGTGTGGTAAACGTCCCGGAACCAGCATCACCGACCGAAGACGAAGTGGAAGTGTAGGTGCCGGAGATCGTTCCATCGTCCGCCACCGTGCCGGTGAACGTCGCTGTTCCTCCGCATACCGCAACAGTGCCGGAAAGAACGTTGCCGCTCAGGGACCCCGAAAACGGTTGGGCGGCTAAGGTGGGCGTGCAAGAATAGTCTCCTGGGGGCACTATCACGAAGGGGCCAAGGACCGAGCCGCTCACCGTTGACCCTGACTGCGACAAATTGAGTTCAACATACTCATCGTTTGGTGTGGCCGCAACGTTTGAGTTTGTCAGGGTTGCTTCCCAGGAGCCTGTAACCGAAACTGACGCCGATGTTGTGCTCGTAGTTGTTGTGCTGGTTGGTGACGGTGCTGGGTTGCTGCTGCACCCGACGGTAAACAGCAAGAGCCCGAAAACTGCCAAAGGGTATTTCATCTAGTTGAACTCCTCAGAATCGGTGATACTGACTGACGGCCCGTCACGGGGTCGGTTCGATTTTCAATTGCGCTTCTTAAGCCCGGAGGGGACGGGCTTATCCGACTGGGATCAGCAGCCCACACTTCCAAATCAAAATCGGGGTCTCTCAGGTCAACCAGATAGCCAGAGGTGCAGTTAGCCAAGCGGTCGCTAGAAGAAGAGCCCAGTGCCAATTTTTCAAACTTGGCGATAAATCAGGGTCTTTCATGGAACTCAGGGATTTTGCCTTGGCGGTCGGCCGCCCGACAAGATTACGAACGTAAGTGGCGGCGTTTTCCTATCGCGTTGCCGATTCGCTCCCTTACTCTCGCTAACAGGCGTTTACACGTTTTGATCGCTGGTCAATGAGCGATATCGGGATTTAACAACAACTCAGCTTTTCCACGCACCATCAACTGGCTGACGCTAATTGACTTGCCATGCCCTCGCCTATAGCATAGCGACGCATCATGATCGGCCATACCATCTCTCACTACCGCATTCTTCAGAAGCTGGGCGGCGGCGGTATGGGCGTGGTTTACAAGGCCGAAGACACCCGTCTGCACCGCTTTGTCGCTCTCAAATTCCTTCCGGATGAAGTTGCGCGCGATCCGCAAGCGCTAAGCCGTTTCGAGCGCGAGGCGCAGGCCGCCTCCGCATTGAACCATCCCAACATCTGCACCATTCACGATATCGGCGAGCAGGACGGGAAGGCGTTCATCGCCATGGAATTTCTGGAGGGCTCAACGCTCAAACACCAGATCGGCGTGCGGCCGCTGGAAGTCGAAATGCTCCTCTCGTTGGCTATCGAAATTGCCGACGCTTTGGAAGCCGCGCACGCCAAGGGGATCATCCATCGCGATATCAAACCTGCCAATATTTTTGTAACTGAGCGCGAGCACGCCAAGATTCTTGATTTTGGGTTGGCAAAAATTACTCCGTATGCGAGCCACAGCGAGCAGACTGCCGTGGCCTCGGCGCTGACGGCCGCTAGCGATGGCAACCTTACCAGTCCGGGGTCGGCAATCGGCACTGTCGCCTACATGTCTCCGGAGCAGGCGAAGGGCAAGGCCCTTGATCGTCGCACGGATCTCTTCTCCTTTGGCGCGGTTCTCTACGAAATGGCAACCGGCCAGGTTGCTTTCCGTGGAGACACTTCTGCCGTCATCTTTCATGCCATTATTGAGCGCGCGCCGGCGCCTCCGAGCCGTCTCAACCCTGATATTCCTCCCAAGCTGGAAGAGGTCATTACTAAAGCTCTGGACAAAGACCGTGAGCTGCGCTACCAGAACGCGGCCGATATGCGTGCCGACCTGAAACGGGTGCGTCGGGAGCTGCAATCGGGGCAAAGTGCGGTTCATGAGAGCGGCGATGCGGTTCTGCCGGCAATTCCCCACAGTGCAGCCAGTGTGCGTTCGGCAGCGACAAGTGGATCGGGCGGAGTCGCCGCAGCTTCCAGCGGCAGTTTGGCAGCAGCGTCGTCGAGCGCGGAGGTGGCAAGTGCGCTTTCGGCCCCAGTCGTGACTTCCGTGGTGGCGCGCCCGAAGTGGCGCCTCTACTCGGTGCTAGCAGGGGTGGTCTGTGCGATTGCCATAGTAGGCCTGATTCTTTATCAGCATCGCGCCCATGCAATCACCGAAAAGGACTCAATCCTGGTCACCGACTTCGTGAACACGACCGGGGACGCGGTGTTCGACGGCACATTGAAAAAGGCGCTGGCCTTCGATCTGCAACAGTCTCCATTTCTCAACGTGGTGCCCGATCCAGAGGTGCAGAAGACACTGAAATATATGGGGCGCGCGCCCGATCAGATCGTGACCGGTGATATCGGCCGTGAAATATGCCAGCGCGACGGAATCAAAGCTATGCTGACGGGTTCGATCGCGCTGGTTGGAAACCAGTACCTGGTCACACTCGAAGCCACAAACGCTTCAAGCGGTGATTCGCTCGCGCAGGCGCAACAGCAAGCGGAAGGCAAAGACGCCGTACTAAGCACTCTTGGTAGTGCAGCAACGAAATTGCGCCAGAAGCTGGGCGAATCGCTGGCATCGGTGCAGAAGTTCGATAAGCCGCTCGATCAGGCCACTACGTCGTCCCTGGAGGCACTCAAAGATTTCACGCTGGCCGACGCGCTGCACAACAAATTGGAGGATATCCAATCTATCCCGCTTTATCAGCAGGCAATTGCACTTGATCCCAACTTCGCGCTGGCCCATCTGCGTCTCGGCGTGGTTGCTGGCAACATCGGCCAACTATCGTTATCAACCAACGAAGTGGCGAAGGCATTTGAACTGCGCGATCGTACCAGCGAATACGAACGGCTCTACATTACTGCCTACTACTATTTCAATGTCGGACAAGTGGAAAAGACCATCGAAGCCTGGGAGCTGATGAAGCAGACGTATCCTCGGGACGAGGTCTCCCGCATCAACGTCGCCGTGATTTATCAGGAAATCGGGCGCCACGAGAAGACAGTCGAGAACTGCCTGGAGGCTATCCAGCTTGATCCCGACACGCTGAACGGCTACCTGGTCGGGGCGCAGTCTTACCGAACTTTGGGCCGGTTCGACAATGCTGATGCCCTGCTGGCGCAGGCGCAGCAAAGGAACATCAAAGGCTCTCTTCTGTACGTCGCTCTAGCGGCTTCGGCGATCCTCCGCGGAGATTCTGCCGGCGCGGCGAGCATGGAAGATCTGGCAAAAGCGACGCCGGAAGGCGAGTTGCGAGTATTGGGGCTGCAGGCCGCCAATGCCGCCGCGCTCGGCCAAATAGCCCGGGAACAGAACCTGCGAGCGCAAGCCGTCGAGCGCGCGAAGAGTCTAGGTATGGCAGACGTGGCCGCTGAGGTTTTGATGGAGGGGGCACGCACTGATGCCGTGCTCGGCCACTCCTCCCGCGCCACGAAACAGATTGATGCTGCCCTTGCCTTATCGCGAGATCCTTCTCTTGTGTCCGAAGCGGCCGATACTGCTTCGGCCGCGGGTCAGGATCAGAAAGCCGAATCTCTGTTGTCCGAAGCCCGCCGCGCGCGTCCGGATGACACATTCGTGCAGGATGAAGATGCTCCGCGCGTGGGAGCTCGATCTCAGATTCGTCACGGCAAGGCCGCGGCCGCCGTTCAAACCCTCGCCGCGGCACAAACTTACGAAGATGGTCTCTTTTTCGACAATCATCTTCTGCGTGGCGAAGCAGACGTGGCGAGCGGCCAGATCGACAATGCCATTCCCGAGTTCCGTAAAATTCTGGCTCGCCGCGTCGCTTCCATTTTCTCGATCATCTACCCACTTGCTCAGCTCGACTTGGCGCGAGCGTTCGTTGCCCAGCATGACACCGCAAATGCCCGCTCGGCCTATCAAGACTTCTTTGCACTCTGGAAAAGCGCCGACCCGGATATCCCGATCCTGAAGCAAGCCAAAGCCGAATACGAGAAATTGCATTAACCGCTTCTGGAAAAATTCAGGATTGATCTTCCATCATGGTGGGTTGTTGAAATCAGACGTTAGCACTCGAAACCCCTCGGCGAAGCATTTTGAGTGTAAACAGGATTTATCGCCAACTAAGACACATCCTCGGAACCGCAATACGACTGAAGCCAGGTGAAGGAATCGACGGTTGTAACTCGAAGGAATCAGGCGGCTCCTGCTATCGGCGCTCGCGAGTAGAGCCATCATTTCATCGAGCGTAGCGATGTCGAACTTTCGCATCGAGCTTGCGTGCTCCAGCTTGTCCCTCACATATTGACGAGGATTGAAAAGTTTAAGTCGAATGTCATGGTCTTGAGCCCATCTCTGCAGAAGCACGAGATACCTAGACCTCCGCCCGCTACGGCGGCGACTTCCGAAAGATCGAGCACAATGATTCGAGCTTCTGTTTGCGAGACGAGCGCTTTGCGTAATGCGAAAGCGGCTTCACTCCGAATGTTACAAACAGCAATCCCTTGAACTACGAACCCCGTTTTACAACTGCTGCAATTGTGGTACTGGGTCAGGTTCAATAATTCAAACTGACCCACTACCGCAATTGTTTGCACATTGACAGGGCAACAACCACGGGACATAATCCTTGTTGCGTTTTGGGCACCGCTAGTCCTTCCCCTTTGCCCCCAACCTAATTTCCCCGTTTGGTTTTTCTCGTAAGCGTTTGGCCATTTGAGAGTTCGCGATTCGCCGCAGTGGCGCTCACAGCAATACGGGCTGAAATTAGGGGCTGCAAGTTAAGGAGAATCAATATGAGGAACACAGCGCAACTATGCGAGTGGAGGTCGAGGATGCGGCTGGCAGCGGCTGGTGTCATGCTGGCGTTAGCCAGCGTGCTCGTATCGGCGGTCATCACAATCCAATCGGCGCAGGCGCAGACTTTCACCAGCCTGTACAGTTTCGACAAGACGGACGGTGCTAGCCCCAAAGCGGGGCTGGTCGAGGCCACCAATGGCGACCTCTATGGGACAACGTACCTTGGCGGGGCCGACAACGACGGGACGGTCTTCAAAATCACCCCAAGCGGCACGCTGACGACGCTGTACAGCTTTGCCGGGTACCCGACTGACGGCGGTAACCCCGACGCCGGACTGGTCCTGGCCACCAATGGCGATCTGTACGGGACTACTTACGAGGGCGAAGCCAGCGACGCAGGGGCCATCTTCAAAATCACCCCAGGCGGCAAGGTGACGATGCTTTACAGCTTTTGCTCCCAAATCAATTGTACGGACGGCTACTTTCCCTACGCGGGGCTGGTCCAGGCCACCAATGGTTATTTCTACGGGACGACCTACGAGGGCGGGGCCAACAACCAGGGGA
>JASICF010000382.1 GCA_030044775.1 Candidatus Sulfotelmatobacter sp.
CGAAGTTGATGAAACTCAAGACTTTCCTCAGAAAGCGCGGGCCGCACACCCTCGCGGACGCCTAGCCGGCGCAGAAATGTCCCTGTTGGGGGCTTCGGGCTTTTATATCACACAGGGTTAGGGGGACGCAGGTTACTCAGGTGACCCCGGTGGAGGGGCCGGCTCAAATGTTTCTTGATGCAGTCAGAGTTGACCACCCTTCAGCGTGCGGCCGGGGGCGCAGGGTAATATCCGTCCTTCGCCTGAACGACCAGGCCGGGCCGATCGACACGTACTTCGATCTCGCGCTTGGCTGAAGTAACGGCGGTCTTGGGCTTGCTCGGGATATAGCCCAAAGTGTACTGGTTCCGCACCTCGCCCATCGCCTCCGCGTAGGTTGAGTCTATGGAGCTGCGGGTGAACCGGGCGAGTGGGGCTCCGCCGCCGGTGGCCCAGGTGTACCTCGGCAGAATGTTGTCGTAGCCCTCTCTGGGCAGGCGCAGGCGCTCCAGCTTGTCGTAAATGGGAATCGCAGCGCTAGAAACCGCGATTGCCCGCACTTGAATTTCATTGGAAAGCAGCAGCCGGAGCACATCCTTATAGCTGGCCTGGCTGCCATATTCGCGGCCGTCGCCGATTACGAGGATGATCTTGCGCCGTTCGCGGCTCTCTTTGCGCAGATCGAGAGCAGCGCGGAGAATCGCGTCGTTGAGCACATGCGCCTGTTTGGTTGGGGTATAGACCGGCTCAGTCGGGCTTCCCATTGGAATGTTGTTGATGATCGGACCATTGGGCGCAAGCGGACCGCTGAGCACGGCAACGCCATCTTCGCGGCCGCGATCCATTTTGGTCTGATTGAAGAGCGCGGTCAGCTTCTGGGTGGGTTCCATGAAGCCGCTGACCTGGCTCACCGTGCTGCTGTAGGTATAGAGGGCAACATCGTCATAGGGAGCGAAGGCCCCTACCAGCGCGGAAAAGGTCTTGTTGATCTCCTGCACGGCGGCGTCCGACATTCCCAGATCAAGCACAATCGCAACCGACAGCGCAAAAGGGTCGGAGGTGAAAAAGGTCAGCTTTTGCTTGACGTTGTTCTCGTAAACCGCGAAGTCAGAGGGGAGCAGGCCGGCTACCATCCGCCCATCCTTCGTCTTTACTGTTACCGGAACCTCGACAAAGTTGGTGCGAACTTTGAAGGTGTAGAGTTGCTCCTGGGCGGTGGACTTAGCAGTGGTTCCCGGAGGCACGGTTTTGACCGGCGGCATCGGGGGTGGCGGCGTGGTATCGGCAGGACTGGCTGGCTGATTCGTTGCCGGCTGGTTGACTGGTTGATTTGTCCATGGGTTGCGCTCGACAGGGGCGGGTTTGGTGTTATCCTCCTGCGGCTGCGGGCGCTCGACTGGCGGCGGTTCCGGCGCAGGCGGCTGGACGGCAGACGGGGCGTCGGGAACATCATCATTTGATTGAGGTTTCGTGGATGGTGCTTGATTTGGCTGCGTCTGACTGGATGACGTCTGGGACGATTGATCGGGCGTGCCGGCGGAGGGGCTAGTAGTTTGCGCGATGGCCGCAGGAACGGCGAACAAAAACAACGCCGAAAAACCTGCCAACGCGAATAAAGAGGTACAACCGACCGCTCCGCCCTGGTTGTTTTTGCTGCCGGCCACCGTTTTCATGGTCACAAAACACCGCCTCTTGGTCACCCTATTCTGCCACGAGCACGAGGCTATGAATACTGGGGGTCCATAAAAGATCTCGGGAAGATGCAAAATCTGTGCCCCGGCCCCCAAAGCTGGAGTTTTTGCCGGAGTGGACAATTCCGCTTCACTTGGCGCATCTAACCCCTAAAGCTTAGACTAGCAAAAAGCCTCAGAAGGATTCACCGCATGAGCAAATTGTCAGGTTTTGAGAAATTTGCCCGAGTCGGCATTGCCGTGCCCGGTTTGCTGATGTTTGTGGCCGGGCTGAGCGCCGCCGTTTCTTCGGCCACGGCGCAGACAGCCACGTCGCCATCGGCCGGTTCTGCGGCCCAGTCGCCTTCCGGTCAAAACCCCGCGGCGGACCAAAAGCCTCAGAGCGAGGAGCCGGAAGAAACACTGAAGGTGAACGTGAACGTGGTTGGGCTCTTCTTCAATGTAAAGGACAAGCACGGCGCCCTGATTCCGAATCTGACGAAGGATGACTTCCAGGTCCTCGAAGACGGCACATCGCAGACGATCAAGTACTTCGCGGCAGAGTCGAACCTGCCTCTCACGCTTGGCATTCTGATTGATTCCTCCGGCAGCCAGCGCAACGTGCTCGACATGGAGAAACAGGTTGGCGGAGCTTTTCTGCGGCAGATCCTGACCGACAAAGATGAAGCGTATGTCATCGATTTCAACGTGGACGCCACGCTGGTACAGGATTACACGCGTGACGTACGTCTGCTGCAGGCGGCGATGAACAAAGTGAGAATCAACACCGGTTATTCGACAGGCCCGGTTCCGGGCGCAGGCGGCGGTCCGGTACCAACCGCAGGAATCAATCGCGGAACCGTGCTTTACGACGCGGTGTATCTTTCGGCGCATGACATGCTTTCCAAGGAAGTGGGACGCAAGGCCATGATTCTGCTGACCGATGGCGAGGACGAAGGCAGCCAGCTCAAGATTCAGGATGCGATTGAAGCCGCCCAGCGGGCGGATGCGATTGTGTATGTGCTGCTGTGCGCCGACCGGGGTTTTTATGGGTCGTTTCAGATGGGCTACTCCGGCGAGAGCGAGATGCGCAAACTCACCGAGGCCACGGGAGGCCGCGTCATCAACGTCGGCAACAAATTTGACAAGCTACGCGAGGCTTTCGACCAGATCGCGGCCGAACTGCGCAGCCAGTACAATCTTGGCTATACACCCACGAACTCCAAGCTCGACGGCAGTTACCGGAAAATCGAAATCAAGTGCAAGCAGAATTACAAGATCCAGGCGCGCGCGGGCTACTATGCCACGCCGCGAGAACCGCAGCCACAATAGCCCAGAGGGAAATCAATGATGGGGCGGGAGGATTATCCAAGCCCAACCCTTCCGGCCGGGCCTGAAAGTGGAGTCTGTAGCTTCGCTGGGGTGCAATAGACCATATTCCGCTCGTTATATGGTAGTAGCTCTAAGAACTTCGCCGCCTGAGGGTGCCGCCGCCAACGAACGCGCCGGGTGCGTGTCGGTTATTGTGCCGGTCTATAACGAAGTTGCTCATCTGGATGAACTGCTGAAGGCAATTCACGACTCGCCGGTCAAGAAAGAAATCATTATCGTGGATGACGGTTCGACCGATGGAACGCGCGAGAAATTGCGATCGATGCCGCTGGCGAGCGACATCACTGTGGTTTTCCACGAAAAGAATTGCGGCAAAGGAGCGGCGATTCGCTCGGCATTGCGCTACGCACGCGGGGAATATGTGCTGATTCAGG
>JASICF010000383.1 GCA_030044775.1 Candidatus Sulfotelmatobacter sp.
CTGCAATCATTCAGCGAAGAACTCAAAGAAGCTCTTAAGTTGCCCAGCCTTTACAACGAATCACTGGGAACGGTAAGCGAGTCGTACCATTACGACCGCATCAAAGATCGTGACAAGCCTGTCGTCGAGCGGCCGAAGCGGCCGTGGGAGATCGCCGGCCGAGCAGTCGCGGCGAAAAAAGGGCGCGCGTAATTCAGGGACGGCAAATCTTCTCCAAAGTCTTTTCCAGTCCTTTCTCGAAAATTCTTCCATTCATTCGTGCAGCCTGCGAAACTGGTGAACTCGCACCGGAGGCCGCATGCGCAAAAGTTTTGCCTTCCTGCTGTTCCTCGTCCTGCCGATTTTCGTCGTAGCATCCGTTTTCAGGTCTGGCGCGGGAACTCGTGAACAGGCCGCAAATTCGGCCGGTGACGAAAAGTCTGCCATCGAGCACGTGCTGCATGCGCAGCAGGAAGCGTGGAACCGGCATGATCTGGACGCGTTCATGATCGGATATTGGAATTCTCCGGAGCTGACGTTTTTCTCCGGCGCCAACGAGCATGATGGCTGGCAAGCCGCGATGGAGCGCTATCGCGCGGCATATGCGAGCCCGGGGCACGAGATGGGCAAGCTGGACTTTTCGAACCTGCGGATTGAGATGCTCGGCGCGAGTGCAGCTTTCGTGCGCGGCGCGTGGCATTTGACGATGTCCGACGGAAAGACGCCGCATGGCTTGTTCACATTGGTTTTCAGGAAATTCCCTGAGGGATGGAAGATCGTGCACGACCACACTTCGGCAGCCGAGTAGCGAATAGATCAGAACCGGCGTCCCATGCCTTTATCCATCGCTTCATTCGCGAGACGATCAGCCTCCTGATTGTGTTCACGAAACGCGTGGCCGATGGAAAACCAGTCGAGCTGCGCAATCAATTCTTTGGCGCGTGCGTGTAGATCTTTCAGCGTGGGATTCTTCACTTTGTAAATGCCTTTGATCTGGCGCACCAGCAATTCCGAATCGCTGATCACTTTGATTGCCTTTGGTCCGTGCTGGATCGCGTATTCGAGGGCGGCAATCAGGCCCTGATATTCGGCGAAATTGTTGGTCTGGTGGCCGAGGTATTCGCTAAGCTGCGCGACTTTTTTGCCTGATTCATCCTCGATTACAACTCCATAGCCTGCGGGTCCGGGATTGCCGCGCGCGCCGCCGTCACTGTGCGCGACGAGGTAGTGCCCGGGAGAGTTCTGATGAGCGGAGCCTGCATCCGCGAAGAGAGATTGGTTTGCTGCGCAGCGCTTAGAGGGCATGACTGGAGTTTACAACGGAGTAGCCGCGCGGCCTCAACGTCCGGCCGCGAGGCGGGTTGCCAGGCGCGGCGGCAGATTGGCAGCGAAGATGCGATCCTGCGCGGCCTTGAGATTGTAAGGCGTGCGATGAAAATGCACGATCTGCGCTTCGGAATCGAAGAGCGCGAAAGCGGCGCGCCAGTCGCCATCGCGTGGCTGGCCGACCGACCCGGGATTGATCATGTAACGCGTGGACGGTTTTAATTGCAATGAGAACGACTCGGGCTTTCCGACGGTCTTGTATTCGGGACGAAATCCATCGGCGTTATGGCCGTTGGCGAAGAAACCGCCCTGCAGGTGAGTGTGGCCGAAAAAAGTCAGCGGCGTTGGCTCGGCGAGCAGAGGCACGAGCGCGTCTCCGATGGAGACGACGTACATATCTTCGTCGTTGGGCGAACCGTGGACCAGGTGCACGTTCGACAATCCTTCCAAGGGCAGCGGGCCCTGGGGCAACGAATGCAGCCATTCGAAGTGCTCGGGAGTCAACTGCTCGCGGGTCCAGAGGGCGGCGGCCGCGGCCAGAGGGTTGAAATCGTCGAGTTCCAGCAATCCGGTAGCGGCCTTGTCGTGATTTCCCCGGACAAAAATCTTTCCCAGCTCGCGCGAGCGGTCGACTACCTCGTTGGGAGAAGCGCCGTAGCCGACCACGTCGCCGAGATTGGCCACGACATCGTAGGCCGGGGCGGCGGCCATGCAGGCTTCCAGAGCTTCGAGGTTCGCGTGAATGTCGCTGAGCAGCAGTATGCGCAAGACGCACCAGACAAAGTGGCGATTATAGAACGAGGGCAAGCATCGCGGATACACCCACTCAAGGAAGTAGTGGTTTGTTTTGAAGTTTGCTTACCCGTGCGTCCGCCTGAGACGCAAGCCGACCCATATCGCTACGGCGCAAAGGATAGCTATTGCGGTCCAGCCTTTAAAGGCAACAGCCGCGCCCAAAATAGTCGGAATCATCAAAGCAAGCTGAACAAAAGCAAAAGTGAAGGACTCGCGAAGAGACAAGTGCAGCCGGAAAATGTTGTGCCAGAGGCATGCCACGTAACCTGCCAATACAAATGCTCCAGCTGACTTGACGACTAACTTCACGCCGGAACTCCTCTAGCTTTTTGCTCCAACGATTACACTAGCACTTACCCGGAGGCACTCCTCACGTTGACCACCGGACAACGCGCCCAATGTCCCTCTGCAATCTGCACCAACGGCGGCATCGACAGCGCGCACTCCGGAACACGCAAGGCACATCGCGGCTCGAAGGCGCAACCGGGCGGCATGGCGTGGAGTGGT
>JASICF010000041.1 GCA_030044775.1 Candidatus Sulfotelmatobacter sp.
CATGCTGATTGATGATGCCGATCGTCCGGCGAAGTGGTATTTCCAGTTGAAAGCCGCACATCTTGAAGCCAGGCGTAGCGGCGAAGAAATGAAGCATCCGCTGAGCGGCCCGGTGACGTTGAAGTGGAGAAGTTGAGGCGTTTGCGGACGCTGAACGGAGCCCAAGGCGGAGCCGCGGGTCGAAATTCCGGGCGTAAGGTCCCGGCATGCGGCGTTGTACCTTGCTCACTGCTTCGCTTCTTTCGGCCGAAATTCGGCTCCAGTTTCCCCGTGCGCGGGAGCGTGGGAGTGTGGATGCCTACGCGCTGCGGTTTCGACGTTGGAGCGGGCTTCCGCGAACGGTTATTACAAGACCCTATTAACGCGGCGCTATTTCCACTACTCTTCCCTTGACAAGGATGGCCCGAAATGGAAGCGAACGCAGCGGCCTCGAACTTGGGGCAAGCCACGCAAAATATCTATCAAGCAGTCGTTGATGAACTTTATGAGCAAAGCGTTTTGGATAACGGGCAACCCCAGGAGTTTCGTCTCTTCGACCGAGAGATTTGCGGCGGTCTAGACACCTCAATGTTATTTGGGATGGTGGAGGATGCAGGAATGTCGCGAGAACAATTCGATCAAATAATTAGTCTAGAAATCATCCCGAAAGTTTCCGACAGTAGGGGCAATGGGGGGTACCTCCTATACGCCGAGCGACAAGTCAGAACCGTTAAAAATCTACAAGATTCAGGGCGCTACACCACTGCAGAGCTTAGACACATCGTCAGCAAGTGGAACGAGAAAATTGATTGGAGCCTAGAGGTCGTACCGTATGACCGAGAAGGTGGGGTGGAGTTCGACCTTTATCAAGGTCACATCGAGAGAGAGATCGAAGACCTAAAAAGGCACATCGGATCCTTGGAACGGGGCCACAGCCCAAATCTTGATGCGACGATCCGGCAATTGAATGAGCAACTCGACGGCTTCGAAAAAACAAGTGCTTGGATGAGGCGTTATAGCACCGAAACCCTACCAGAAAAAGTCAAGGCACGGGTCTCGCGTGCCCTGTTTAGATTGCGCTGGGTAAATGAGATCGTTCGCATATCGGATGCGGAAAAGTTTAGAAGTGCCATTATGCAGGGCTTCAGTCCGGAGGTGGCATTCTCGAGCTACGAGAGTGATTTCATTGGCGGTAACTTCCAGCCCGCCAGGATCGACTGGCATTGCACCCTCATCGAGTTTCAGAGGAGTCGTTCGTACGGAGCCCGGTTCCCTCTTAGAACGCCTGATTTCGATTTAAGCGAAGAAGGCCTAGAGTTGAGGGCCGTTTTAAGCCCGGAAGAATATGGGAGGGTCTTCGACAGATGGCAGGCTGGGGAGTTGCTACGCGAGGCTCAAAGGCTGGGCCGTGAACTTTGGCATCCCCCAAGCCTTTCTGCCAATACACTAATTTGTCCCGAATGCAGCACCATATTTCCTCGTACTGCTGCGAAGCGGCGTTACTGTTCTGACAAATGTCGAAGCCGTGCAAAGCAAAAACGTTGGCGTGACCGCGATCCAGAACGTGCTCGGCAAACAATAGCTCGTTACTGGTCTAATAGCTATCCTGAAGAGTGAGGATGTCCTGAATCCGAGCCGTAGCTCGATTTAGTTATGCCACGTGATTGGAAGCCACCGGAAGAGAAACGGGTAGACGAGGAATTAGTTCGCCGCAAGAAGAAGCTTGCAGAAAAGTTAGCCTTCGCCGTGGACTACGGGACAGAGGAGGAATTCGTGGCGGCGGTGAAGAAGTTCAAACCGAACGTTGGAAAGGAAGAACTCAAAATCTGGATTATGCGGTTTCACGCCGCCCGGCGCGAGAAGCGCGGGCTTTAGCTTTATCGACAATCTCGTCGAATTCCTTTTCCGCCTGGCGGAACTCTTCGGGGGGCATGCATTCTCGGGCGTCTTCAACCAAGTCGCTGAAGGAGTCGACGAGCCTCTCCATCGACGACTCTACCTTGGGTTTGGACCTCGCCATAATTAACTAAGTATAGTGTACTGCCGCCGCGCAGAGTAGATGTTCGACATTCCTAAAGTCATGCATCTTTCGGTTACCCGGACCCCTCGCGGGCAGGAGTGCACGCGCTACGCAGCGCTTACTTCGCCTCTTCCGGCACGATTCTCAGTTGAAGTTTCTCGGTATGTCGTAATGCCTCAAGGGAACAACTCACTCCCACCCGAACATCAGTCAGCAAACGATGCAAGTCATCTACTCCGGCCACAGGACGGCCTTCGAGCGTGATAATCACGTCACCTTCTCGCAAGCCGGCCCGGTGTGCCGGGCTTTTCTCTTCCACCGATAAGACCAGCGCTCCCGACTCTTTTGGCAGATCGTAAAAGCGGACAACGCGGCGATGAATTGGCACAGTCTGGGCCGAAACCCCGATGTAGCTGCGCCGAATGCGCCCCTCGCGCAGAAGGCGGCTGGCTACAAATTTCGCCGTATTGATGCCGATCGCGAAGCAGATTCCCTGCGCCGGGAGAATTGTTGCAGTGTTGACTCCCACAACGCGGCCCGCAGAATCGACCAACGGTCCGCCAGAATTGCCGGGATTAAGAGCCGCGTCGGTCTGAATCACATCATCGATCAGACGCCCAGAATACGAGCGTAGGGAACGGCCCAACGCGCTTACCACGCCCGCCGTCACTGTCGACTGAAACCCGTACGGATTTCCAATCGCGACAACCAACTGCCCAACGCGAAGCTGTTGCGAATCACCGAGTGCTGCCGCTGAGAGTCCCGGCGCATTCACGCGAATTACCGCGAGATCGCTGGCCGGGTCGTCTCCGATCGCCGTCGCGGACATGTGGCGGCCGTCGGCGAATGTGACCTCCAACCGCTTCGCGTCGTGAACCACATGGCTGTTCGTGAGAATCAATCCATCGGGTGTGAACACAAAGCCGGATCCCCCGCCGCGCCGCTCGCGCTCTTCGCCGGAGCGGGTACGGCTCCCAGCCTGGTGGACCTCGATAGTTACGACCGAGGGACCAGTCCGCTCGACTGTGCTCGCGACCGAGCGGGAATATGCGTCGAGCAGTACATCATCGGCAGAAGGATTCGCAATCGCCGAAGGCTCGCGCACTTCCTCGTGCCATGAATCTTCTTCAGGTTGGCCAAAAGCTGCAGG
>JASICF010000384.1 GCA_030044775.1 Candidatus Sulfotelmatobacter sp.
GTACTGGCTCGGGCGCCGCTGGCGGGAGGCTCTCCACGCGAGGTACTCGAAGATGTCGCGTGGGCGGATTGGGATGCAACGGGAGAACTCGCGGTCGTCCATCACGTGCAAGGTCGAGACCGCATCGAATATCCCATCGGGCACGTGCTTTACGAGACCTCAGGCTGGGTCAGCCACATTCGTCTCGCTCCAGGCCGGGCCAAGATCGCTTTCCTTGATCACCCGGCGCTTTGGGATGATCGCGGTTCAGTCGCGGTTGTTGATCTCAACGGACACCTCAGTGTGCTCTCGAACGGATGGGAATCAGAGGCGGGCCTCGCCTGGGGTCCAGACGGCAACGAGGTCTGGTTTACGGCTGTCGAGAAAGGATTGAACCGAGCACTGTTTGCAGTGAGTAGCTCTGGACGGATTCGTAAGGTTCTGACTTTGCCTGGCGGCATAACTCTTGAGGATGTCGCTCCGGACGGCCGCGCGTTGGTAAGCCTCGATTCCGAGCGCGTCGCTATGGCCCTCACTCCCCGCAACGGACGGCCGATTGATCTCTCCTGGCATGATTGGAGCATCGCGAAAGATATTTCTCCGGATGGGCAGTCGGTTTTGTTCGAGGATTCCAGCGCGGCCGCAGGCAACCAGTATTCGATTGCCATTCGCCGGGTTGATGGAACTCTTCCGGTTGAACTCGGAACCGGAAGCGCCGGAGGGCTTTCGCCTGATGGTAAATGGGCTGTTGCAATCCTCGATGGTCGACCCGGGCAGGTTATGCTGATACCGACCGGAGCTGGTCGCCCGCGTATTGTCCCGACCCAGCAATTAGAGCAAGTTTACAGCGGCTCCGGCCATTTTCTGGAGGATGGGAAGCACATCGCGATTTACGGGAGGGAGCCGGGCCACGGAGTTCGGTGCTACGTAATCGACATAGACGGAGGAAAACCTGTGCCGATCACTCCGGAAGGCATTACCGGCGGCCTGGTTTCGCCGAACGGTAAGTACGTCGTGCGCGCGAATGATGCGGGAGTAAACGCTGTATATCCCATTGACGGAGGAACGCCGCGCACGATTCCAAATCTTGAGCGCGGTTTCATTCCTATCGAATGGGAGGACGAATCTTCCATTTATGGCTATCGCCAAAGCGAACTTCCAACCGAAGTGTACAAAGTGAATGTTGTCACCGGAAAGCAAACCCTCGTGCAGTCCCTGCAACCCGAGTCGATGACCGGCGTGATTACCATCGCGCCTGTGGTTGCAAACCGCGACGGCTCGCGCTTCGCATACAGCTACTATCAGGTCTCCTCGGTGCTCTATGTGATCTCGGGATTGCGATAGCCGCTCCGAATTAAGTTACTCGAGCGAGTCCGTAAAGCCCGAAGGCACATAATGAAAAAAAATAGAAGTTGAGGTTCGGCCCGTGGCAAGCGTTTGCCGATAATGGGGCACCCTGGTTCCTCGGTACAGTAAACCATCTCCCAGCGCCTGATAAACCGCGATTGTGCCGGCCGCCGTATCGAGGCGAATTGGCCACGAAGTGGCGAGATCAGGCTCCGGAGAAAAATCCAAACTCAAGGTAACGCTGAACTCGCATTGCGCGCGGTCCGTGTGTTTTTTCAATTCCGCACCGCTCAAATACGAAGCAAAATAGACATAGGAAGGCTTGACCACTTCGCCGACGGCGGCGCTCACCGCATTCGCCATCTGATGATGGAAAAAGCGAGCTACGCTCTCATTGTGAGCGACGTAACGGCACGCGCTCTGGTGATCCCCGAGTTGAATTGCGCCGCGCCGAATTTCATGTCGATAATAGCGCCGCAGCGCGGCAAGATTGAAGGGATGGATCATACTGGAAAGCGGCGCATAGCCTTTGACTTTGAACTGAGAACAGGCTTCTTGCGCGTCATGAGCCCAGGCGCGAGCCATGCCTTCAATTTCAGTCTCGTGAACCAAAATGCCAGCAGCCCGCAGAATCGATTTCACCCGCGGGGCCAGGGAATCGGGAACTGGTTCTCCCGCTCGCAGATTCGCGATGACTTCTTCCAGTTGGCGCCCCGGCCAAAACGGCTGCAGGCAGCGCGTTCCCGGATTGCGAACCCAGGCGATTGTTGCATGCAAATTGAACTTTCCCACCAATTCCGCTTGCCCTTGCAGCTCTTCGGGTAGTTCACCGGAAGGCAGCAGCATGCAATGCGGATTGAGAAACAACGGTTGGACCGACTGGATTACGGAGGAAAGAGACTTGAGATGCCGTCGCGGGATCAGATGCAACGGCAGGTGCTCAAGCGAACAGTGGAATTGCCCGGGAGGCAGAGCCGCGGTCTGCGTTGGCTGCGCCCCTGCCCCCATCAGGCCGGCAATCCATTCCAACCATGCCGTATTGTTTATTTGTGTAGCCATCCATTTAGTGTGAAGCGACTGTCGGCGAAAGCTCGCGATGCACAGACCACGGGAGTAATCTCATGTAGCAGCGAACTGGGGAAGAACACGATTTGGTTTTGCCGTGGCGAAACAGCGTGGTAGCTGCGCGCTCGGACCTGGTCTTCGGCAGTCCAAGGTAAATCGTGCAGCCGCAGCTCGCCGCCCTCGAATTGCCGCGGCTCGCGGTGGAAGAAATAGACGAACGTAAGATGACGCGAGGCGATGGTTGCATCGGCGTCATCGCTGTGAGCCCGGAAAAAATCGCCGTCATTGCTTGCCGTAATCTGAACCTCAGCGCGGGCGACAGGAAATTCCTCCATTCCCAGCCCCTCCAGCACTTGCGGCAACACGCCGCGGATCCGGTCCAGGATGATCTCTTGATGCCGTCCCGCATCCATAAACACGCGGGAACGGCGGTGATCGTAATCCACTACGCCTGGTTCACTGCTTGGCGAAATCACTTCGCTGGTCTGAAATTCCGTTTCGTGTTCAAGAACGAAGCGCATGAGTTCGTTCAGCTCTTGCGGAGCCAGAAACTCATCCAGGACGACGGATCGCGCCTGTGGGGTTGTCGGGCTCTCTAAGACCCCGACTGAATTCACGTTAGATAACGCTTGTTTAACTTCTTGTTTGGGCAGAGTTGCTCTCGGTCGCGCGGCCCCCGGAGTAGGTGGCTGCGGGGCATTGGCCGGTCGCGGAGTCGGCGGTTGCGGCGCGAGCGGAGATGGGGTGGGGGGTTGTGGCGCCGCGGGACCTGGAGTCGGGGGCTGAGGTGCACCTGCGATAACCGGTTCGTGCGCCCTGTCACCGGACTGCGATGCAATACCCGAGTGAGCCAGAATTCTTTCGACAATGCTGCCGCCCAGCAGAGAAAAGGCGCGCTGCGCTACGGTTTCGCCAACGGAACGGGCAATGGCTGCGCTGACCGCCGATTGAATGTCGGGGTTGTAACTTGACACTGATTTGGAGTTTTGCAGCAGGTTGGTGAGCAGTTCCCGTTCCTGCGGGCTCAGGATCCGCTCATCCTGCATCAGAGTTTCGGAAAACGCGTCCAGAATCTGCTTCGCAGTCATCAAACACACTCCTCCCTTGAGCTTTCGGTTTCTTCTTTTCAATTGGGCGGTGTGGGAAGCAGCTTTCGCGGAGACACTAGCACCGTGTGAAGAATGTTGCAAATGGAATTTGAAGCGAGGCAGTGGAAAACGAAGCCATTAATTCCTAAGGGAGAGTAGCCCCGGCAATCGCTCCGACCATGGAATGAAAAATCTTGATGCCATCGGTGCCGCCAAGCTCGGGCTCAGAAGCTCTTTCCGGATGCGGCATCATGCCAAGAACATTTCCGCCGGGGCTGCAAATGCCGGCGATATTGTCGAGGGAGCCATTCGGATTCGCAGTCGGCGAAGTCTCGCCAGCCAGGGTTGCGTACCTAAAGACAACGCGGTTCTCGCGATGCAGCACGTCCAGCGTCGCCTGATCGCAGAAATAATTCCCTTCCATGTGACCAATGGGGATCGTCAATACATCTCCCTGCGAACAGGTGTTCGTGAACGGCGTGTTGGTATTCTCGGCCCGCACATGAACCGGCTTGCAGACATACTTAAGCCCGGTGTTGCGAAGGAGCGCTCCAGGCAGAAGACCGGCTTCGCAAAGAATCTGGAAGCCATTGCAGATTCCGAGCACGAGACCGCCGCCATTGGCAAAATGCCGCACAGATTCCATTACCGGAGAAAACTTCGCGATTGCGCCGGTCCGAAGGTAATCCCCGAAAGCAAAACCTCCCGGGACGATGATGGCGTCGCAGTTTTCGAGATCGTGCGACTCATGCCACAGAAACGTAACCGGCTGTTTCGCCACCTGCTGAATCGTCCAGAACGCATCGTGATCGCAATTCGAGCCGGGAAAGATGATGACACCGAATTTCATTCGCGGTCCCTGCCTTGAATCTTGAGGCTCATTCAGGTTCAGTCTAGCACGGCTAGTTTCCGTGAAATCGCTTGGGCGCTGAGTTGGTAAATGCGGAATCAAGCTGAGAAATGTTAGAGATCTCTCGGCTGGATTCAGTGAGCTGCTTGAGCCGGGGCCATGTTTCTGCGTCGCCTGATTCAACCGACGGGCGCGGGGCTCGAGTTCCAGGGAGTAGAAAAGCGGGAAATAGACGCAACGAAGGGCAAACCTTAGGCTAGGACTTCCGCGTGGAAGGAAAGACCGGGCGCGCGCCGACGAATGGCTGCGCAACGGGAGACGCGCGCCCAAGCTTCTTACAAAAGACCCGAAGACCGCATTCTTGAAACCGGATCAGCCACAGGCTGTCGCCGAAATACCCATCGGGCCACCGCATAGCCCAAAGCCGCATAACACAGATGCATGAACCTCATCGACACCCCCAAAACTTCCGGATCGGTCATCACCTCAGGGGAGGATATGCATCACTTATCGGCAAAATAGCAGTGGATTAGAGAGCGGACAAGGCCCGTCCGTGCTATTACGATGGCACGGAGGTCATAGCTGGGAGGGTTACGGAAAGGTAGTTGAGGAATCTTATCTTCCTATTGGCTCACGCCAAATACGTACGCCGCTCCATCCTGGCTAAGGCTCACATGGGGCCAACCTGGGGCACCTGCGGCGATGACGCCCCCAAACGAAACGGAGTAGCCGAAGTAATTATTTGCGGCACCGTCGGATGCGGCGACGACCTCACCTCCGGCCCCGCCCTCCCATCCGCCAGGCGGCTCCTGGAACACATAGACGAGTCCCTGGCTGCCGCGAGCAAAGGGGGCGCCCGCAACCAAGGTTTTGCCGCTGAGCACCACAGAAAAACCTAACTCACTCCCACCCTTTGCGGTGCTCGCCGTGAGCTCTGCGGTCTCGGTCATTGTTTTTGGCCAGCCCGACGATGGGCGAGTAAACACATAGATTGCACCCTCGTTCTGGCTGGAGCCTACGGTTTCGTCGGGCGCGCCGACCGCGACCGTTTCCCCGCTCACGGATACAGATTGCCCGAAGTTAGCCTTTCTTGTCCCGTTCGACGCTTGGAATGTTGTCTTCGGCGCCCACGTGCCGCTCCAACCCGCTGCTGGCTCGGTAAAGAGATAAGCCGCTCCCTGCTCTACGCCTCCGACTTTGGCCTGTGTTGCCCCAACCACAATATTGCGGCCACTAATAGCAACGGACGCACCAAAGTCAGTATTCAGATCCGTGGAGACCAACTCAGCTGTTTGAGTCATGTTGGCCCATCCGTTAGCCGGCTCAACGTAGACGAATGCCGCCCCCAACCCGTGTGGAACCCCCGCTAGCCCAATCATGCCAACCACTACCGTCCCCCCCTCGATCGCCACACCGTTGAGATTCCCTCCATTTTGGACGGACGTGGTCAACTCGGCGTTCTGGGCCACATTGCCTGACGGGTTCACATAGACGTAGGCGGCCGACTGCTGAAGTCCCGCATCGAATCCACCGACGACGATCGTGTCGCCGCTAATCGCCACCGGGGATCCAAACCCTCCGGGTTCGTTCTGCCCTGACGATTGCCTTAACGTCGCCGTCTGCACGAGGTTCGTCCAGTCTCCGTTTACCGCCGTGTACACATAGGCTGCCCCGCAATTCGTGCAAACGCCTGAGGCCAACGGAGCCCCCACAACCAAAGTGCTCCCGCTTACTGCAACGGAATATCCGAAATCGTCGCCCCCCTGAGTTCCGGTGATTTCTGCGAGCTGCTGGAGTGTGCTTCCCTGCGCTGGATCCCCTAGACGGCTTTGAGTAGAGCCGGGCAGAGACAGAAACAACAAGCCAAGTGTAAGGATAGTTTTCACAGAACCTCCTGCGGGTTGCCCCACCCTTTCGCCCGTCTTTGGCGAAGGGTGGGGCAGCCTCGCTGATGATAGTGCAGACAAAAACTAAAGCCAGGCCAGCCCCCAACCTTTGGGAGCGGATGAGGTGTCCCCGAGTTTTCAGCCTGCATTAGTCTTCAATGCGCATCTCCTTCGGCCGCAGCTTGCGCTCGGCCCGGCGGTGGAACCACCACAGTCGACAGATTATTCTCGACCGTCAGCTTGCGGAAGTCGGCCAGTTCGTGGCTTTGCAAGTCGTCCCATTGGCTGACAAACTCGGCGGTCTGCTTCTTCAGCTTTTCAAACTGGAGCTGCTCGGCTTCGGTTGGCGCGGAGTCGGCGGTGCCTAAATCCATTGCCAGAAACGCCCACTTCGCATCCAGCTGCGGAGGATACGCCAGCGAGTCTTCATTCGCGTCGATGGTCAGATTCGCAAATTCGTCGCGTACTGCAATCAATTTTGTATCGAGATCGTCGGCCGACGCCGCAATCATCTTTACGCTCGCATTTTCGGGCAATCTGCGTTTCAGCCCGAGTATCTGTGAACGCACATCCTGAATCTGGTTGACGGTGTCATAGACGCGATTCAGTTCGTCATGAATCTGCATCTGCATCGCGTATTGCTGCTGCAGATCGGCTTCGCCGATTTTCACCCGCGGGTCGAGTTTCACTTCGAGCGGAGCAACCTGAGTCTCAGCACCTACAGTCAATTTCACCTGATATTTTCCCGGAGGAACGACCGCTCCCTCGGCTCCGAGGTTGTATTCCCAGAGGTAATATCCGGGAACGCGATGCGCTTCTTCGCCGCGAAGATCCCAAACGAAGCGGTTTAGTCCGGCTTCGGGCTTGATTTCTTTTTCCGGCTTCTTGTCATCGGGATCGGGAGGCTCATCCAGTGGCGCGGTTTTGAGGCTCGAATACTCGCGAATCGTTTTACCGGAAGCGTCGAGAATTTCGAGCTTCGCCTCCGTGCCATCTTTCGGTGCATCTTTCAGGTAGAAGTAAATGACCGCGCCAACCGGAGGGTTCTCTCCGGTTCGCTTCGACGCGTGACGTTCGCCGCTTTCGCCAGCTTGAATTCGGAACGCGGGATCGGGTGTATAGAGGTGAGCATTTTCCTTATCGATTTGATCTTTGTATTGGCGCAATGGGCCGATGTCATCCAGAATCCAGAACGCGCGGCCGTGCGTGGCAACAACGAGGTCGTCATTTTTCACTACGAGGTCGTGAACCGGAGAAGGCGGCAAGTTTAATTTCAGCGGACGCCAGTTTGCTCCATCGTCCAAAGAAACATAAACTCCGCCTTCCGTTCCTGCATAAAGAAGCCCGCGCTTTTCTGGATCCTCGCGAACCGCGCGGGCGAAGGAACCTTCGGGAATTCCGTTAACCAGCTTCGTCCAGGTCTTGCCGTAGTCGCTGGTCTTGTAAATGTAGGGGCGGAGATCGTCGCTCTGGTGCAGATCGGCGGCTACGTAGGCTGTACCCGCATCGAAGGGCGAGGCTTCCACCAGGCTGATGCGACTCCACTCCGGCAAATCTTTCGGGGTTACATTGCTCCAATTTTTCCCTTCATCGCGAGTCAGTTGAACCAGGCCGTCATCGGTTCCCACCCAGATGACGCCTTTAGTGATTGGCGACTCCGCGATGCTAAAGATCGTGTCGTAGTACTCGGTGCCGGAATCGTCGAGCGTAATATCGCCGCCGGAGACAACCTGTTTGCTTTTGTCGTTGCGCGTGAGATCGGGACTGATCGCCTCCCAATGAACTCCTCCATCGGTGGTTTTAAACAAACGTTCGCCGCCGTGATAGAGCGTATTGGAATCGTGCGGAGAAATCAGGAGTGGCGCAGTCCACTGAAAACGATGCTCCAGCTTCGCTGCGCCATGAGCGTCAGATAGTTCCGGTTGTTCGGTGATCGATTTCGCCTGGCCGATGTGCCGATCGTAGCGGGTAAGGGTTCCCTGGTAATCATCGGCGTAGACGATTTCGGGGTCGGGAGGATAGGGCGCGATGTAACCCGCTTCGCCGCCGCCAACGTCGTACCAGTCAGAACGATCGATGGATCCATCGTCGCTGCGGCTTGCAATGGCGACAGACCCGCTGTCTTGCTGTGAGCCATAGACGCGATACGGCATCGCATTGTCGGTGATGACATGGTAGAACTGCGCCGTAGGCTGATTATTTTCCAGAGTCCAGTTCGTGCCACCATCGAGCGAGATGGTCACGCCGCCGTCGTTCGAAGCAATCATGCGCCGGGTATCTTTGGGATCGATCCACAGACCGTGGTTATCGCCGTGCGGCACTTTCACTTTGTTGAAGAGGTGCCCGCCGTCGGTGGATTTGTAGCTATCCACATCCATGATGTAAACGACATTTTCATTTTTCGGATCGGCGATGATGTGCATGTAATACCACGGCCGCTGCCATAGGCTGTGGCTGGGATTGACAAACTCCCAAGTGTCGCCGCCGTCATCGGAACGATACAAACCACCTACCGGAGTTTTGGCTTCGATTAATGCGTAGACGCGATCGGAGTTCGCTCCGACTGCGATTCCAATTCTTCCGTAGGGACCTTTGGGCAAGCCATGCTCTTCCAACCGTTTCCAGTTTGTGCCACCGTCAGTCGAGCGATAAAGCCCACTGCCAGTTCCGCCGTCATCGAGAGTCCATGAAGTGCGGCGGACCTGCCACAGCGCGGCAAAGACGATGCTGGAGTTGTGCGGATCGAAGGCTACATCGACGGCGCCAGTGTTGTCGTCTTTATAAAGAACCTTGTCCCAGGTTTTGCCGCCGTCGGTGGAGCGGAAGACGCCCCGCTCAGAGTTCGGTCCATAGGGATGACCCAGAGCGGCGACAAAAACGATGTCGGGATTATTGGGATCGATAATGACTTTGCCGATGGCGCGGCTGTCGCGCAAGCCGACATTCTTCCATGTCTTGCCTGCGTCGAGAGATTTGTAAACACCATCGCCCTGCGAGATGTTCCCGCGCAGGCAGGCCTCTCCGGTTCCTACGTAAAGAACGTTGTGATCGGAATCGGAAACCGCGATGCTTCCAATCGAACCAGTTCCCTCTTTGTCAAAGATCGGCGACCACGTCGAACCGCCGTCGGTCGATTTCCACACTCCCCCGCCGGTCGCGCCAAAATAATATGTCGTAGGATCGCCCGGAATGCCAGCTGCCGTGAGAGATCGCCCACCGCGGAATGGACCAATGAGCCGGTACTTCATGCCCTTGAACGGCTTTTCCTGAGGATTTTCCGGCTCCTCTTCGGATTCCGCTTTTTGTGCCGGCGCGGTCGCTTTTGTCTGCGTAGACTGCGTTGGCTTAACTGCTTTTGATTGCCGCTCCGGCTTAGTCTGCGCGAGAGCAGCCAAACTGGCACATACCGCCAGCGCGAGCAGCAACGGCAAAGAGTGCAGTGCAGATTTCGGCAGTCTGGCGCCAAAAAACCTTAAAATTCCCATGAAAATCCCCCCCTCGAGAACGACCTTGTCATCATCGAGCACGAAGACTGATTGTCTTCGCCCTGATTCACTTCGCGCCCTGATTCACTTCGCGCCCCGATTCACTTCGCGCCCTGATTCACTTCTTCAGTAATGCCTTGCTCGCCTCGTGGATTTCCTTACGCTTGGCCGCATCCACTTTGGGATAGGAAAGACCGAGCTCTTCCAGCGTCTCCACGATCGCGGATGCTACTACGAGATGGGCAAACCATTTATGATCTGCCGGCACTATGTACCAGGGCGCATATTTTGTCGCGGTGTTGCGGATCGTTTCCTCGTAAGCTTGCTGGTAGTCATCCCAGTATCCCCGCTCGTGAATATC
The DNA here is from genome assembly GCA_030044775.1 of Candidatus Sulfotelmatobacter sp. GTDB lineage: Bacteria > Acidobacteriota > Terriglobia > Terriglobales > Acidobacteriaceae > Sulfotelmatobacter. The sequence goes on from JASICF010000384.1 coordinate 10,062, forward strand.
GGCAGAAGAAAATTTCCAATTCTTTCCGGGCTCCTCCAGCCGCGCTAGAAAACGCCGCTTCTGTTCTTTTTTAGACAGGTGAAGAAAGAATTTGCGAATGACAGTTCCGTTGCGCGCCAGGTGCCGCTCGAAGCTGTGAATGTCCTGAAAACGCTCTTCCCATATTTTATTGGTCACCAACGAAGGCGGCAGCTTTTCGTTTTTCAAGATTTCGGCGTGGACGCGCACAATCAGCACCTCTTCGTAATACGAGCGGTTGAAGATACCGATATGGCCGCGCTCCGGCAATTGCAGGGTGGTGCGCCACAAGAAGTCATGCTGCAGTTCGGTCTCGGAAGGAACTTTGAAGGAATGCACCTGGCAGCCCTCGGGATTCACTCCCGACATCACGTGTTTGATCGTGCCGTCTTTGCCGGCCGCATCGAGAGCTTGAAAAATCAGCAGCAGCGACCACTGATCCTGCGCGTAAAGCTTGTCTTGCAGATCGGCCATGCGAGCGATGTCTTTCTGCAGCTTCTCGTCAGCTTCTTCTTTCGATTTGAATTGACCGCTGTCGGCGGGATCGAAATCTTTCAAGCGGAAGTGAGCGCCATCCTCTACCCGGAAGGATTTCGCGAGTTTGGCAGTTTTCATGGTTGTGTCTGCTGAACCACGTAGCCGAAAGAAAAGCTTACATCCTTCTTGAAGCTCTCGATGTACCGGGGCTCAATGGTCATCGGTTCCCGGCTGTGACCTCGAGCTGCGCTTGCTGCCAGGCATCAAAGCCGCCGATCACGTCCGCGACGTTTTCAAAACCGGCGCGACGCAATAGACTGCAGGCAATGATGCTGCGGTATCCGCCCTTGCAGTGAACCGCGACCGGTACAGAACGATCGATTTCCGGCGGCGAAACCTTGAAATTATCCAAGGGCCACCAGGTCGCGTCTTTGATGTGGCCTGCTTCCCATTCCGACTCTCGACGCACGTCAAGCAATTGGAGTGTGCCATTTTCCAGTCGCTCGCGCAGAACCTCGGCTTTAATTTGCGGAATTGAAGACAGAGCAAAACCCGCCGCGTTCCAGGCAGCGACGCCTCCGTTCAGGTATCCCGAAACATTCTCGAGTCCGACGCGCGCCAACCGCATGCGTGCCTCCGCCAAAGCGGCATCCGAATCCGCAATCAAAACCGGATTCGCGGCCAGTCCCAATAGGGCTCCGGCCCAGGAAGCAAACTGCCCCGCTAAAGCGATGTTGATCGAACCCGGAACATGAGACGCGGCGAACTTATCCCCGGCACGCACATCGAGCCCGATTGCGCCTTCGTCGATAAGCTTTTTCAATTCAACCGGCTCTATCGCGCGCAAGGGAAAAAGATCCGATAACGACGACGCCCCCGCGCGGTTGATCTCTGCGTCCTGCTGGAAATATTCGGGGCGGGTTGGCAAATTGCTGGTAAGTTGCTGGACGAATTCTTCCCTGCTCCTGATCTGCAAGGCGTAGTTCGTCATACGTTCGGTGCCGATGGTCGAAACCCGCTCGGCACGCATGTTGCGCCCGCAAAGAGATCCGGCCCCATGCGCCGGATAGACGAGAACCCGATCATCGAGCTTGAGAATTTTATTGTGCAGGCTGTCGTACAGCATTCCCGCCAGTTGCGCCGGAGTGTGACGCCTGGAAAGGTCAGGCCGTCCTACGTCGCCCAAAAACAATGTGTCTCCGGTCAGAACTGCCCAAGGCTCCGCGGATTTCTCTTCATCGGTGATGACAAGACACATGCTTTCCGCCGTGTGGCCGGGAGTTTCTAGAACCGAAATCCGCACTTGCCCGACCTGCAACTGAAACCCGTCGCGTACGGCGACGTGCGGGAATCTGGCTCCCGCCTGTTCTCCAATGTAGATTTTTGCGCCGGTTCTCGAGGCAAGCTCGTTATGCCCGGAAACAAAATCAGCGTGCAGGTGAGTTTCGAAAATGTGGCGAATCACAACCTCATGTGCGGCGGCAGCCTGCAAATAAATCTCAACGTCGCGCTGAGGATCAACTACGATGGCTTCGCCCGCTGAAGCCAGCATGTATGAGGCATGCGCCAAACACCCGAGATAAAACTGTTCGAAGTACATAATTCTTTCACGCCGTGAAAACAGCCTATTTTATCTTGCCCGGTGAAAAACGGCACCATTAACTCTTTCCAGTTGTGCAATTTTGCGCAGAAGATTATTGTGTAGCCGTTATCAAGAGTCTCGTTCTCCGGTCTTGATGCTTCACCTTTCCGTGCCTTGCCTGTGTAATTAATAGGAGGAACAAGAACTTGCGAACCGCCCAACTCGCCGCTCTGATTCTCATTCTCGGCAGCCCAGTCCTTGCGCAGAAACACACTTCAAAACAGACTTCGGAATCTCAGAAGCAAGCATCCCAGGAAAAAACGGCGACTCCGGCAGCCCAGGCGGATTCACAAAAAGACACCGACGAAGCCGAAGAAAAAGGACCGTGGAAAAATCTGCAATATCGCCTTGTCGGCCCGTTTCGCGGGGGGCGCGTGGTGGCCGTGGCTGGAGTCGTCGGCCAGGATAACGTCTATTACTTTGGCTCAACCGCAGGCGGCGTGTGGAAGACGACTGATGGCGGCCTCAACTGGAAACCGATTTTCGACAAGATGAAAGATGCGTCACCATCGATTGGAGCGATCGGTGTGGCGGAGTCTGATCCAAATGTGATTTACGTCGGCACCGGGGAAGCCTGCATTCGCGGCAACATTGTCGGCGGCAACGGAGTGTACAAATCAATCGATGCCGGCAAGACCTGGAAATTCGTCGGGCTCGGCGACACGCATGCCATCGGCCGCCTGGCGGTGAATCCCAAGAATCCGGAGATCGCGTTTGTGGCCGCGCTCGGCCATCCTTTCGGCGATAACGAAGAGCGCGGAATCTTTCGTACGCAGGATGGCGGCAAGACCTGGCAGAAGGTTCTCTACAAGGACGACAAGACCGGCGGCATCGATGTCGTATTCGATCCCACGAATTCCAACATTCTTTTCGCGGGGCTCTGGCAAGCAAAGCGCACGCCGTGGAGTCTCGATAGCGGTGGTCCAGGCAGCGGGCTTTACCGTTCCATTGATGGTGGAACGACGTGGAAACAATTAAAGGGGCATGGATTGCCCGAGGGCATTCTCGGCCGTATCGGCGTGACGGTTTCCGGCGCGAATCCGAATCGTGTCTACGCCGCAATCGAAGCCGAAAAGGGTGGAATCTACCGCTCCGACGACGGTGGTGATAGCTGGCAGTTGATGAACGGCGACCATCGCTTCACCCAGCGGGCGTGGTATTACATGCACATCTTCGCCGATCCCAAATCAGAAGACACGGTCTACATTCTCAACACTGGGGTTTATCGCTCGAATGATGGCGGTAAAACTTTCAGCCGCATCCGCGCACCCCATGGCGACAATCATGCTCTGTGGATCGATCCCAGTAATCCCAAACGCCTGATCAACGGGAATGACGGCGGAGCTACGGTTTCAATCGACGCAGGCGCAACCTGGACGTCCCTTTACAACCAGCCCACCGCGCAGTTTTATCATGTCGCAACTGACAACCGCTTTCCTTATTACATCTACGGCGCGCAGCAGGATAACTCGACTGTGGGCATCGCGAGCGCAAGCTCCGAAGGAGCGATCGACCGTCCGAACTGGTATGACGTGGGCGGAGGGGAAAGCGGCTATATCGCTCCCGATCCCACCGATCCTGAGATTGTTTACGCCGGCTCCTACGGCGGTGATATCACACGCTACGACCATCACACTGGCGAAGAACAGCTGATCAACCCATGGCCAGTAAATCCAATCGGGTGGGCCGCGGCTGACCTGAAATACAGGTTCCAATGGACAGAACCCATTGTCTTTTCGCCCCATGATCCGAAGACGATGTATTTTGCCGCGCAGGTGCTGTTCAAGACGACCGACGCCGGCATGCACTGGACAATCATCAGCCCCGATCTCACGCGCAACGACAAAACAAAGCAACAGTCTTCCGGCGGACCACTTACCAAGGACAATACGGGTGTCGAAGTCTACGACACGATTTTTTCCGTCGTGGAATCACCGGTGCAGAAGGATTTGATCTGGGCCGGAACCGACGACGGCTTGATTCAGCTCACGCGCGATGGCGGCCAGCACTGGGAGAACGTAACTCCTAAGGCCATGCCCGAGTGGGGCACGGTGAGCATGATCGAGGCTTCCCCGCGTGATGCCGGTACGGCTTATGTGGCGGTGGAACGGCACAAATCCGACGACTTCACTCCTTATATCTTCAAGACAACCGACTTCGGAAAAACCTGGAGCAAGCTGGCGGAAGGAATTCCAGCGAACGACTACGTTCATGCGGTGCGAGTTGATCCCCGGCATTTGAATTTGCTTTTCGCCGGAACGGAACAAGGCGTTTACGTTTCTTTCAATGACGGCGAGCATTGGCAGCCGCTGCAACTGAATCTGCCGACGGCTCCAGTTAACGACCTGGTGGTAAAGAACGACGACCTGGTAGTTGCGACGCATGGTCGCAGTTTCTGGGTTCTCGACGACATTACCTCGCTTGAACAGTACACAGATTCCATACCGCAGGAAGAAGCTCACTTGTTTACGCCCGCGGAAGCGAATCATACCGTCTTTCGTGGCGGGTTTTTCGCTCCCAGCGGTAATGTCGGCAAGAATCCGCCGGCAGGAGCGGTCATCGATTACTGGTTGAAAACCTCTCTGAAGAAGCCGGGCGAGGAAAAGACAGAAAATCCCAGTGGGAGCGGAGCCGGCGCGGCGAAGAACGGTTCGGATTCTGCCACTTCCGAAGAAAAGAAGAAAGACGAAGCACCCAAGATCACCCTGGAGATTCTCGACTCTTCGGGCAAGGTCATTCGCAAATATCCAAAGAAAGAAGAGGCTGAGGACGAGGAGCAAGAAGAATTTCGCGGGAACGAGAATGCCGACAAACTGCCTGCTGATGCGGGATTCAACCGCTTTGTCTGGGATCTTCGCTACGAAGGGGCGACAAAGGTTCCACATTCCGCACTGTGGGGCGGCGATACGGACGGTCCGGAAGCTTTGCCGGGAAAGTATGAGGTTCAGCTCACAGTCCTTGGCAAGACTTATACCGCGCCGCTTGAAATCAAACCGGACCCGCGGCTGAACGTCAGCCAGGAGGATCTGGCAAAACAGTTCGACCTCCTGATCAAGATTCGCGACAAGGTTACGCAAACCGATGATGCGATCATCCAGATTCGCGATCTTCGCGACCAGATCAAGGCCATCAACGCTCGCCTGAAAGACGATCCGCGCGCGAAAGCTATCGCCGATGCCGGCAAAGCACTCGACACAAAGATGACGGCCGTCGAGGAAGCGCTGGTCCAGACAAAAGCCAAGAGCGACGAAGATGTGCTCAACTTCCCCGTCCGGTTAAACAACCATCTCGTGGCGCTGGGAGGAGTCGTGGGCAGCGCAGACACGGCTCCGACCTCGCAGTCTTACGAAGTATTCGACATGGTCAGCAAACAAGTCGATGAACAACTGGCAAAATGGCAGGCGATCGTTTCGACCGACGTCGTCTCGTACAACAACCTGATGAAGCAGCAGGATGTTCCCGCCGTTATTCTGAAGCAACCGGAGGCAGGAAAATAATTCCCACTCGGAGATGCTCATGATCGACCGGCGCCGTTTCCTCAGTACGACGACGGCGGGACTGGCTGCCTCATTTGCCTGGCGTGGCAGCCTGTTCGCGCAGCTCGAGAAAGTACCGCCTCTTCCCGACCGCTCGCAATTCGACAAAAATGAGGATGCCTATTGGGCGGAACTACGCAAACAGTTCCTCATTCCCGAAGACGAAATCTATCTAAACAACGGCACTGTCGGGTCCAGTCCCGCGCCCGTGCTGCGCGCGGTTTTTGATGGCTACGAAACAACAGAAAAGATGGATCAGCAGGATCCTGAGGACTATCCGATCTGGGGTTACGCATCGTGGAATGAGTTTCGCGATCCGCTCGCGGAATTTGTCGGCTGCAAGCGGGACGAGATTGCACTGCTTCGCAACGCCACGGAAGCCAACAGCTACATCGCGAACGGCATCGACATGAAGCCCGGCGACGAAGTGCTGATGACCGATCAGGAGCATCCTGGCGGCGAGCACCCGTGGAATTTAAAGGCTAAGCGCTACGGCATCGCAGTGAAGCGCGTCACCTTGCCGCGCCCGGTGAAAGACACAGCTCAGGTTGTTGAGCTGTTCAATGAGGCGATTACGCCACGCACGCGCGTGCTCTTCTTCAGCCATATCACAACGTTCTCGGGAGTGGTCCTTCCAGCGAAAGAAATATGTGCTCTGGCGAGATCGAAAGGAATTCTCTCTGCCGTCGATGGCGCCCATGTGACCGGAATGATGCGGCTGAATCTTCATGATCTCGGTTGCGATATGTATTCTTCCAGCCCGCACAAGTGGCTGCAGGCGCCAAAGGGTTCGGGCTTCCTCTATGTGCGGGATGAAGCGATCGACCGCTTGTGGAACACGATAGTGACCGAGGGGTGGGACGAGCCGCAACTTCGCGCGGAACGCTTCCAGCGCATCGGCAGCTCGAATGTGCCGGCACTTTGGGGACTTCGCGCATCCCTCAAGCTGGCGAATGACATTGGCATGGACCGCATTGAGAGCCGTCATCGCAGGCTGGCCGACTACATGCTCGCCGAAATGATGAAGCGCCGCGCGGAATCGTGGACTTCCCCGGATGCTGCCTTGCGGTGCGCGATCGTGACGGTAAATGTTCCACCGGTTCAGCGCATGGACCTGGAAAACTGGATGTGGAAAACACACAAGATCCGCATCCGCGGCGGCGATCCGAATAAGCTGCGCTTGTCAACGCCTTATTATTTGCAGAAAAAAGATATCGATCGCTTTTTCGAAACATTTGATGAGTACAAGCGGGAGAAAAAACTGGCGTAAATTCTCCTCCCGTGGGCCTCAGTCGTAATACTCCAACCCCAGGTGGGTGATGAGTTCTTCGCCTTTCAAGTGCCGCAGCGTGTTCTTCAACTTCATCAATTGAATGAACAGATCGTGCTCCGGATAAAGCCCGGGAACCGTCATTGGCGACTTAAAGTAAAAGCTTAACCACTCCTGAATTCCCAAGCCGCGCAGCCCCGAACAGCGCTGGGCAAGGTCCATCAGCAGCACCAGATCGAGCACGATGGGAGCAGCGAGAATCGAATCGCGGCAAAGAAAATCGACTTTGATCTGCATCGGATAGCCGAGCCAGCCGAAAATATCGATATTGTCCCAGCCTTCTTTGTTGTCACCGCGCGGCGGGTAGTAATTGATACGAACCTTGTGACACATTTTTCCATAAAGTTCGGGATAGAGCTCGGGCTGCAGAATATGCTCGAGCACGGAGAGCTTCGACTCCTCCTTGGTCTTGAATGATCCGGGGTCATCGAGCACTTCGCCGTCGCGATTGCCCAGAATATTGGTAGAAAACCATCCGTTCAGCCCGAGCATGCGCGCCTTGAAACCAGGCGCAAGGATCGTCTTCATGAGCGTCTGCCCGGTTTTGAAATCTTTTCCGCAGATGGGTGCTTCCTTCTTTCGAGAAAGTTCCAGCATCACCGGCAAATCGACGGTAAGATTCGGCGCCCCGTTGGCAAAAGGTACGCCCTCCATCAAAGAAGCATAGGCATAAATCATCGATGGGGCGATGGTCTCGTCGTTTGCGCGCAGCGCCTTTTCGAATGATTTGACGGATTGATGCGCTTCACCAGCGGAAATGTAAGTTTCCGTAGAGCCGCACCACATCGTGATCAAACGGCTCGCCCCGCTGCTCTTTTTGAACTTGCGGATGTCGTCGCGCACCTGCTCGGCAAGATCCATCTTTGTCTTGCCTCTTTTGACGTTGGGCCCGTCGATCTTCTTTACGTACTTATGATCGAAGACCGCAGCTTGCGGGGTAATGGAGGACAGAAACTGCTTTAGCTGATCGAGCTGGCGCTGTTCAAGGACGCCGGCATTTGAAGCCGCTTCGTACATGTTGTCTTCGAAAATGTCCCAGCCGGTAAATACGAGGTCGTCGAGTCCAGCGAGAGGCACAAATTCCTTGATCTTCGGAGAACGCCCGTCGGTGCGCTTGCCCAGCCTCACGGTGCCCATCTGAGTGAGCGAGCCAATCGGTTTGGCCAGTCCTTTGCGAATCGCCTCTACACCCGCCACAAAAGTAGTGGCGACCGCCCCCATGCCCGGAATCATCACCCCAAGCTTCCCTTTTGCCGGATTCATGGTGACATTATTCGACTCTTGCAGTGACATGGTTCTGCCACCCGCTCGTTGGCTGTTCGCCAGCTTAAGCTCCTGCCCAGCGCGCTCGGCATGAGCCAGGGCGCTCTCCCGATGCTCATGTTTGCGCGCTTCAGCTGCGGTTGAGAATTGCTTGCGATGCCGGCGGCCATCGGCATCCGACCAATCAGCCATGAAAATCCCCGGGCGTTTTTGATACATCTTTGGTGACTCCTTTGGTGGCAGTTACTGTCACTGGCATTTATAGTCTCGTACCACGGTTGTTTTTGCAAATTCAGGTCGCCCAACCGTGTCAAAAGCACCTTAACATGCAATATGGTGCATGGAAGCTTTTTACAGCGTTGAGAGACAGCAATGTCCAATACCACAGATGAGCAGGAAATTATTCAGCTTTTTGTCGACGGCGATCGCGCGCTGCGCGGTGCCGATCTTTCCGAGCTACGCCGCATTTACGCCGATGACTACATCCAGTTCGACGAGCGCGGCCGAATTACCACGAGGGAGCAGCTTGTCCAAGATCTCATTTCCCATTCAATTCGATTCGCGTCGATAAACTCGAAGGGCAGACAGGTGCGATTACTGGAGCAGAATGTCGCTGTCATACACGGGTCAGAAGAGGACGAGATCGAACAGAACGGGAGGCGATTGCAAGTGAATTACTTGTACACGGATGTGGTGATCAAACGCGAGGGAAGATGGCAGATTGTGGCCTCGCAACTCGTAAAACAATCCTGAAGGACCGTCTCACTGCTCACCGGGAATCGGCGATCCGTTCGTGGAAATGCGATTCTGCCAATGGCTGCGAACGAACCATACCGCGCCGGCAGCCAATAAGGCGACAATGACAGTGTCGAAACGGTGGAAATACTTCCCTAACTCACGCCAATTCTCTCCCAACTTCATCCCGAAATAGGCAAGCGCGAGGCACCACGGCCATGAACCGAGAAATGTGTAAATGTGGAAGCGCAGCCGCGGCATACGGGATACCCCGGCCGGGAGTGCAATGAAGGTCCGAATCACCGGAAGCAGGCGGCCGAAGAAAACTGCCAGATATCCCCAGCGCGCGAAAAAACGATCGGCCCAGTCAAGCTCTCTGCGGCCCATCAGAATCCAGCGCCCGTAGCGCTCGACTAGAGGCCGGCCACCATAACATCCGATCTCGTAAGCCACGAGCGAACCCAGATTGCACCCAATCGCTCCCGCCGTCGCCACCCCCAGCAGCTTGAATGTGCCGGTGAAGACCAGGTATCCGGCAAATGGCATGATCAACTCCGACGGCAAGGGAATGCATGCCGATTCGATCGCCATGAGCAGCACAATGCCGACGTAGCCGGTGGCCGCAACCACGGAACTGATGAAGACAAAAATTATCGCTAGAAGTTTTTGAGTCATTCGTAAAGAGAGTTGCTGTTTGCCCTCTCGCAGTTGTCAGTTCGTGGAGGCTGGGGTAACTGCGGAAAAACGACTGACGACTCAAGTGTATCGGAAATCATCGAGCGATATCGCGGCTCAGAATGAGCCATCCTGCGTGAAGGTGTATCCCGGCAACGAAGCCCCTCCCGGGCCTTTCGCAATTTTTATCCGTACGGTGGGGGCATCGGGCGCCGTGATCCCCGCAGGTCGAAGCATGGCATATTGCGCAAAAACCTCGTTGTAGACTTTCGTGACCAGATAATCCTGGCCGTCGCTATCGTTGCGCCACACTTGCCCGAGTTGGATCGAACTTACGGCCACGGTGCTTCCTGAAATTGTGAGGATGCTTACAGAGTACCGGGGTGAACGAATTGCGTCAATAATGGCCGAGGTTACGGATGGACCATCACAAATCCTGACCGTCGCCGATAAACGTTGATTTACGGAATTCAACCGCGGCTCGCCAGTTATCAGACCGAGCGCGCGCGCCAAAAAACTCTGGTGTGAATTATTCGCGCAGCAAACCCAAGCTGAAAGCCTTTGGCCGCTGCGTATTTCGCTGCTAAGATATTTTTCTCATGCCGCGCGGCATCACTCCACGCCAGCCAGCCCGAACCGGTCGCCATGATCGTGTGGCACGCACAACATCTGTGCACAATTCGGGCAAGAAATTGAGGACAACCATCGCCAACGGCCATGGCACCGGCAAGAAAAGCGCTCGATCCCGAACCGATAAAAGCTCGGCGAAAGTCGGTGCATCGGCGAAGGCCTCATCCAAAAAATCTGCTTACAACCCGATAGAGCCTGGGCGGGTACAGGAAATCCTCAAGCGTCTAGACGAGCTTTATCCGGATGCTACCTGCGCGCTTACGCATCACTCCGCGTGGGAACTGCTGGTGGCGACCATTCTTTCCGCGCAATCGACCGACGTAAATGTCAACCGCGTCACGCCAGAGCTGTTCCGCAAATATCCAACGGTCGCAGCGTTCGCCGCGCTCGAGCCGGAGCAACTTCAGCCGGACATTCGTTCAACCGGCTTTTTCCGCAACAAATCGAAATCGGTAGTCGGCGCGGCAAAAAAAATTGTCGCCGATTTTGGCGGGCAGGTCCCGATGAACATGAGCGATCTGCTGACCTTGCCGGGAGTGGCGCGTAAAACCGCAAACGTCGTGCTGGGCACGTGGGGAAAAATTGCCGATGGAGTCGTGGTAGATACTCATGTTCATCGCATCTCGCGCCGGCTCGAACTCACTACGAACACCGATCCACAGAAAATCGAGCAGGACCTGATGCGGATTATTCCCCGCGAGAAATGGATCCTGTTTGCCCACCAGGTTATTTGGCACGGGCGAAAACTGTGTTACGCGCGCAAACCGAAGTGCGTCGATTGCAAGCTGGAAAATATCTGCCACGCCGCCGATAAAACCTGGAGCACGGTGGATATGCATAAGAACGCTAAAGCGTGACGGCAGTTCCGGGCCACTCCCGCAATGCGCACCCTAGACCAGCACTTTCTCCGGTGCCGTTGCCGGTGCCGCTTTTGCCTGCCTGACCCGGTCGTAGACTCGGCCATACTCACGCGCCGAGGCGTTCCAGGAAAAATCCTTGTTCATGCCGTTGCGCATCAAGGCGTGCCATGACGTCTGATCGCGGAACGCCTGTAATGCCTGTCTGACGGTGAGCAGCAGGGACTCTCCGCTGTATTCGGTGAACTTGAACCCGGCACCTTTGCCCGAGCGTGCGTCCCAGGGCTCAATCGTGTCGTCGAGACCTCCGGTGGCACGGACGATCGGCACAGTTCCGTATTTCAGGCTGTAGATCTGGTTCAAGCCGCAAGGTTCGTACTTTGAAGGCATCAGGAACATATCGGAACCGGCCTCAATTTTGTGCGCAACGGCATTGTCGTAAGCGACTTTCACCG